>NZ_JBHYDW010000071.1:0-22056 GCF_051860475.1 Elioraea sp.
CGAGATCGGCACACGCATCGCCGCGATCCGCGACGGCACGGGCGAGACAGCCGCCGCGCTCGCGGCGATCGGCGGCGAGATCCGCTCGATCGACACCGTGCTCGCCCAGCTGGTCTCGACCGTGGAGGCGCAGTCGCAGGCTGTACGCGGCATCGCTTCCGGCGCCGCCAGGGTCGCTGGTGGCTCGGCGGATGCGCGCCAGGGCATGCAGATGCTCGATCGCTGTGTCGCCACCGCCGACGCTGCGGTGGTGGAGGTCGCCCACGGCATCACCGCCCTGAGCGAGGAGGTGGCCGCGTTGGACCGCGACGTCACGGACGTCATCGCTGAGCTCAACGCAGCCTGACGGGTCGGGGGCAGAACGCCTCGCATGCGCAACTGAACCAGTCACACAGGAGACGACAGATGAACCGCAGAGCTCTTGCCGCCGCCCTCGTCGGGCTGACGCTTGGCGTGTCCGGCGCGCGCGCCGATGCGCCGATGACCATCGCGGGCGCGACCACGGTCGACGCCAAGGCCATCATCGCCTTGATGGAGAGCAAGCCCGACCTGGTGATCATCGACAACCGCCGCGCCGAGGACTACGCGAACGGCTTCATCGAGGGTGCCGTGCGCGTGCTCGACACCGACATGACCGAGGCGGTGCTGGCGAGCCACGTCAAGACCAAGGGCACGCCCGTGTTGTTCTACTGCAACGGCGTGAAGTGCGGCCGCGCCGCCAAGGCCACCGAGATGGCAGTGCGCTGGGGCTACACCCAGGTGCACTACTACGCGCTCGGCATGGAGGAGTGGCGCGCGCTCGGCCTGCCCGTCGCCGGCCCCTGATCGCGACGGCCCGCGCCCCGGCGCGGGCCGCATCGCCTACGTGGCGGCGGGTTCGGCCGCCGCATCGCGCAGCACGCGGGCATGCGTGCGCAGCACGTCGCTGAACGCATCCACCAGCGCATCGTCGTCGGCCTGGGTCTGCGGCAGGCTCAGCGCCATGTAGCCGCGGCGCGCCATGTAGATGCCGCGCGCGATCAGCGCGAGGTGCAGCAGCGCGCGTGCCTCCTTCGCTTCCGGCGCGTCCTCGGCCGTGGCGATCGGCCGGTCGGTCGGGTGGATCCCGATCATGCTGCCGAGACCGGTCGCCCGCACGGGCACCGCTGCCGCGACGGCCGCCTCGTTCAGCCGTGCGCGCAGCGCCTCGCCGCGCGCGAACAGCGCCTCTGCCGCCTGCGGCGTGAACACCTGCGTCAGTCCCGCATGGCCGGCCGCCATCGAGGTGACGTTGTTGTTGAACGTGCCCGCATGGGCGAAGGCATCGGGGCGATAGGGATCGTAGCGCTGCATCAGCTCCGCGCGGCCGCCGAAGGCGCCGAAGCTGAACCCGCCGCCGAGGTACTTGCCGAAGGTCGTCAGGTCGGGGTGGATGCCGCGCAGCCCCTGCACTCCGCCCGGGCCGTGGCGCGAGGTCATCACCTCGTCGAGGATCAGGATGATGCCGTGCCGCACGGTAAGCTCGCGCAGGCCACGCAGGAACTCCGCCGTCGCGGGGATCGCGCCCGCGCCACCCATCACCGGCTCCACGATTGCGCAGGCGAACTGCTCCGCGCCCTCGCGCAGCACCGCCTCGACCGAGCCGAGGTCGTTGTAGCGCGCGAGGGCGAAGTCGAACGGGGCGTTGGTCAGCACGCCCGGCTTCAGTGTCAGCACCCCGCCGTGATAGCCGCCACGGAAGCCGAGCACCCGCTTCCGTCCGCTCGCCGCGATCGCGGTGACCAGCGCCATGAGGTTCGCTTCCGTGCCGCTGTTCGTGAAGCGGATGCGCTCGACCGAAGGGAAGCGCGCGGCAATCGCGGCGGCGAGCCTCGCCTCGTACATGTTCGGCCCGCCCAGTACGATCCCGCCCTCGATCGCGCGCCTCGCCGCGGCGACGATCGCCGGGTGCGAGTGGCCGTAGATCCCCGCCGAGTACTCGCCGAGGAAGTCCCGATAGGTGTGGCCGTCGAGATCGGTCACGGTCGCGCCCTCGCCTTTGGCGAAGGCGAGCGGAAAGGGCGTGTAGTGCAGCACCGTGCGCGTGTTGCCGCCCGGCATCACCGCGGCGGCGGCCAGCGCGCGCTCGCGCGAGCGCGGGTTGGCGGCGGTGAAGCGCGCCTCCTCCTCGGCCAGCGCCTCCGTCAGCGACCAGTTGGCGGCGAGCGTCGTCATCGGCCAGTCTCCCGTCTGAGGGCGGCAGCATCGCACGCCAGGATGACAGCGCAACCTGAGGAGGTCGCCGATGCGGCTCGACAGCACGATCGCGGCAGTGGTGACGGGCGGCGCCTCGGGGCTTGGCGAGGCGACCGCACGGCGGCTGGCGGCGGCGGGTGCCCGTGTCGCCGTGCTCGACCTTGATGCGGCGCGCGGTGAGGCGGTCGCGGCCGCGACGAGCGGGCGGTTCATAAGGTGTGACGTGGCCGACTCCGACTCGGTCGCCGGTGCGCTCGCCGAGGCCGAGGCCGTGCACGGGCCGGCCCGAGTCGCGGTCGCCTGCGCCGGCATCGCCCCGGCGCAGCGGCTGGTCCGCCGCGACCGCGCGACCGGGACGCTGAAACCCCATGACATGGCGCTGTTCGAGCGCGTGGTCGCGGTGAACCTGCTCGGCGCGATGCGGCTCGCGACCCATGCCGCCGCCGCGATGGCCGCGCTTGATCCGCTGGGCGAGGATGAGGAGCGCGGTGTGATCGTGCTCGCGGGCTCGATCGCGGCCGAGGATGGACAGATCGGCCAGACCGCCTACGCGGCCAGCAAGGGTGGCGTACTCGGCTTCACCCTGCCGGCAGCGCGCGATCTCGCCGAGTGGGGCATCCGGGTCGTGACCGTGCTACCTGGCGTGTTCCGCACGCCGATGGTCGCGGGCCTGCCCGAGGAGGTGCAGGCAGTGCTCGGGGCGCAGGTGCCGTTCCCGCGCCGGCTCGGCCGGCCGGAGGAATTCGCCCGCGTGGTCGTCGAGATCGTCGAGAATCCGATGTTGAACGGCGCCGCGCTCCGGCTGGACGGCGCGCTGCGCATGCCTCCGCGCTGAGCCGTGCGCGACACGGCGTTTCGAAAGCAGTGCAGCAAAGTGCCGCGTCATTGCCGAGCCGGGGCCAAGTCGAGAAGGACATGACGAGGGGTTTTCGGTTAACCTTGTTGTCCTAAATATCCTATCGCGTCGTGCGGTCTGACGGGAGGCGGTGCTGCATGGATTCCCTCAGCGGTCACGCACCCATCACGCTCGAGAGCCGGTTCATCGATCTCGATGCGCCGGTCCTGCTGACCGGTATCCAGGCTCTCGTGCGGTTGCTGCTGGAACAGGCGCGGCTCGACCGGATGGCCGGGCTGCGCACGGCCGGGCTCGTCTCGGGCTATCGCGGCTCGCCGCTCGGCGGGCTCGACAAGGAGCTCTGGCACCAGCGCAAGCTGCTCGACGCGCACGACATCCGCTTCCAGCCCGGCCTGAACGAGGATCTGGGTGCCACCATGCTCTGGGGCGCGCAGATGGTCGACGTGTTCCCGGGCAAGCGTTTCGACGGCGTGTTTACCCTCTGGTACGGCAAGGGTCCGGGCGTCGATCGCTCCGGCGACGCGCTGCGCCACGTGAACTACTTCGGCACCGCGAAGCATGGCGGCGCCATCGCGGTGGCGGGTGACGATCACGCGGCGCAATCCTCGGTGCTGCCGCACCAGACCGACCAGGTGTTCGAAGCGGTGATGATGCCGGTGCTGAACCCGGCCGGTGTCGAGGAGGTGCTGTCGCTCGGCCTCACGGGCCTCGCGATGAGCCGGTTCTCGGGGCTGTGGGTCGGGCTCAAGACCATCGCCGAGACGATCGAGGGAGCGGCAACCCTGGTCGTTCCGGCTGCGCGCCGTTACGGTACGCCTGCGGATGTCGCGATCCCGCCGCATGGCCTCAATCTCGACCCGACCTTGCGCTGGCCGGCCGAGCGTGCCGAGCTCGAGCGCCGCGTGGTCGAGGAGCGGCTACCGGCCGCGGTGGCCTTCGCGCGCGCCAATGCGCTCGACCGCGTGCTCTGGGGCCGCCCGGACGCGCCGATCGGCATCGTCACCACCGGCAAGGCGCATCTCGACGTGCTGCGCGCGCTCGACGATCTCGGCCTTCCGCCCGCGCGCGCGGGCGGGGCGGGGATCGCGCTCTACAAGGTGGCGATGACCTGGCCGATCGAGCCCGAGGGGCTGATCCGGTTCGCCACCGGCAAGCGCGCGATCATCGTCATCGAGGAGAAGCGCAGCCTGGTCGAGCGGCAGGCGCGCGACGTACTGTACAACCTGCCCGCCGACCGGCGCCCGGCGATCGCCGGCAAGCGCGGGCTGAACGGGGCAAAGCTGCTGCCCGAGGCGGGCGAGTTCTCGCCCTCGACAGTCGCCGGGGCGCTGGCGCGCTTCCTGGGCACGCTCGGGATCACCGCCGCGCCGCCGGTGCTGGACATGCCGCCGGCGGCCGAGGCGCTGAAGCGCGCGCCGTTCTTCTGCGCCGGCTGTCCGCACAACACCTCGACCGCGGTGCCGGACGGATCGCAGGCGCTGGGCGGGATCGGCTGCCACACGCTGGCGCTGGGCGAGATCGGCCGCGCCAGGACCGTGACGCATATGGGCGCCGAGGGCGTCACCTGGGTCGGGCTCGCGCCCTTCACCGAGATCCCGCACATGTTCGTCAACATGGGCGACGGCACCTATCAGCACTCGGGGATCCTTGCGATCCGCCAGGCGGTGCTCGCCGGCACCACGATGACCTACAAGCTGCTCTACAACAGCGCGGTGGCGATGACCGGCGGCCAGCCGGTGGACGGCGCGCCGTCGGTCGCGGCGATCGCGACCCAGCTCGCCGCCGAGGGCGTCACCCGGATCGCGGTCGTTGCCGACGACGCGGCGCGGCTGCCGGCGGCGCGCGACCTGCCGCCCGGCACCGAGCGGCACACCCGCGAGGCGCTGATCGACGTGCAGCGCCGTTTCCGCGAACTGTCAGGCGTGACGGTGATCATCTACGATCAGATCTGCGCGACCGAGAAGCGACGCAAGCGCAAGCGCGGCGCGATGGCGGTGGCGGACGTGTCGGTGGTGATCAACGAGCGCGTCTGCGAGAACTGCGGCGACTGCACCGTGCAGTCGAGCTGCGTCGCGGTCGAGCCAGTCGAGACCCCCTATGGCCGCAAGCGCCGCATCTCGCCATCGACCTGCAACACCGATCTCTCCTGCCTCAAGGGCTTCTGCCCGTCCTTCGTCACGGTGGGCGCGGCGCGGAAGGCCCCGACGCCGAGTGCGCGCATTCTCGAGATGGAGGCGGAGTTCGCGCGCAGCCTGCTGGCGCCGCCACCCGGCACGATCGGTGACCGCCCCTGGCGCGCGCTGTTCGCGGGCGTGGGCGGCGGCGGCATCGTCACCACCGGCGCGATCGTCGCGATGGCTGCCCATATCGAGGGCCGCGCGGTGCGCACGCTCGACTTCACCGGGCTCGCGCAGAAGAACGGCGCGGTGGTCGGCCATGTGCAGGTGGCGCGCGACGACGAGGCGCTCGATGTGGCGCGGGTGCCGGTGCGCGGGGCCGATCTGATGCTGGCCGGCGACATGGCGGTCGCCGCCGGGCGCGACGTGCTGCCGCGCGTGAAGCCCGACGCCGTCGTGATCGGCAACGGCACGCTGGCGGCGGTGGCCGCGCTGGTGCGCGACCCGGATGTCGCGCTCGATTCCGCCTGGCACCGGGGTGCGGTCGAGGCCGCGATCCCCGAGGGAACCGCACTGTGGCTCGACGCCGCGCGCATCGCCGAAGCGCTGTTCGGCGAGGCGCAGGCGATGAACACGATCCTGCTGGGCGCTGCCTTCCAGCGCGGCCGCGTGCCGCTGCGCGAAGCCAGCATCCTGCGCGCGATCGAGCTGAACGGCGCGGCAGTGGAGGTGAACCGGCGCGCGTTCGTCTGGGGCCGCGCGCTCGGCCACGACCCGAAGCTCGCCGAGGCTCTGCTCGCCGTCCCGCGCGCGCCGGACTCGCTCGACGCTTTCGTCGCCGAGCGCGCGGCCGAGCTGGTGCGCTACCAGGACGACCTTCTGGCTGCGCGTTACCGCGCGCTGGTCGAGCGCGCCGCCGCACGCGAGGCCGAGATCGCCGGCGCACCCGGCGCGTTCGCGCGCGCCGTCGCCGAGGCGTATTTCCACGTGCTCGCCTACAAGGACGAGTACGAGGTGGCGCGGCTGCTCACCGACGAGGCCTTTCTCGGTGGCCTCCGCGAGGGCTTCGGTGCCGACGCGCCGCTCACCTTCCATCTCTCCCCGCCGATCCCGTTCCTCGGCCGCGACCCTGCGACGGGACGGCGGCGCAAGCTCGCCCTGCCGGGACGCTGGATGCTGAAGCTGTTCCGCCTGCTGCGGCGTGGCAAGCGGCTGCGCGGCTCGCTCGCCGATCCGTTCCGCTGGCAACAGGACCGGCGCATCGAACGGGCGATGATCCCGGCCTTCGAGCAGGACGTGGACGCCGCGCTCGCGCATCTCTCCTCCGAGACACTGCCGATGGCGATCGAACTCGTGCGGCTGCCCTTTGCCGTGCGTGGGTTCGGCCCGCTCAAGCGCGACAGCCACGCCCGGGCCGAGACTCGGCGCGAGGCGCTGCGCGCACGGCTTGCCTCGCCGCAACCCTTGCGTGTGGCGGAACCCGTCGCGGCGGCGTAAGCGAAGGGCACGACGGAGGAACGCGCCCCATGCTTGAACGCACACCGGCGGAACTCGCCGAGACCCGCAGCCTCGTGGTCGAGACCGCGCGCGCCTTCGCGCGCGAGAAGCTTGCGCCCGGCGCGGCCGCGCGCGAGCGCGCCAAGGCGATCGAACCCGCGATCATCACCGCCCTCGGCGAACTCGGCTTCCTCGGCGCGACCGTCGCCCCCGAATGGGGCGGCGCGGGGCTCGACTATCTCACCTATGCGATGGCGCTCGAGGAGATCGCCGCCGGCGACGGCGCGGTCTCGACGCTCGTCTCGGTGCACAATTCGCCGACCTGCCTGATCCTGGAGCGCTTCGGCACCGAGGCGCAGAAGCAGCGCTTCCTCCGCCCGATGGCGACCGGCGAGGCGGTCTCCTGCTTCGCGCTGACCGAGCCGCAGGCCGGCTCGGACGCCTCGGCGCTGCGCACCCGCGCGGTGCGCGACGGCGACCACTGGGTGATCGACGGGGCGAAGCAGTTCATCAGCAACGGCCGCATCGCCAAGGTCTGCGTGCTGTTTGCGGTGACCGACCCGAAGGCCGGCAAGAAGGGCATCTCCTGCTTCGTCGTGCCGACCGGGACGCCCGGCTTCACGGTCGCGCGCGTCGAGGAGAAGCTCGGCCAGCTCGCCTCCGACACTTGCGCGCTCGCCTTCGAGGGGATGCGCGTGCCGGCGGATGCGGTCGTGGGCGCGGAGGGCGAGGGGTATCGGATCGCGCTCTCGACGCTGGAGTCCGGGCGGATCGGCATCGCCGCGCAGAGCGTGGGCATGGCGCGCGCGGCCCTGGACTACGCGGTCGCCTATGCCAAGGAGCGGATCGCCTTCGATCGGCCGCTGATCGAGCACCAGGCGGTGCAGTTCCGCCTGGTCGAGGCGCGGACGAAGCTGGAAGCCGCCCGGCAGCTCACCCATCTCGCCTGCCGGAGGAAGGACGCGGGCGAGCCGTCGCTCGAGGCGGCCTGCATGGCGAAGCTGTTCGCCTCCGAGGTCGCGGAGACGATCTGCTCGGTGGCGATCCAGACGCTGGGCGGCTACGGGTATCTTGCCGAGTATCCAGTCGAGCGGATCTATCGTGACGTGCGCGTGTGCCAGATCTACGAGGGCACCTCGGACGTGCAGAAGATCATTCTCGGCCGGATGCTCTGAGCGCGCGGGCATAGACGTCGCGCCGGGGCCGGCCGGTCGCGGCGGCGACCTCGGCGGCGGCGTCGCGCACGCCGAGGCCACGCGCAAGCGCCGCGCGCAGCATCTGCTCCACCGCCGCATCGTCCGCCGCCGCCTCTCCCGCACCCGGACCGACCACGACGACGATCTCCCCGCGCGGCGTCGCCTCGGCGTATCGCCGTGCGAGGTTGCCCAGCGTGCCGCGCGCGACCTCCTCGAACAGTTTCGTCAGCTCGCGCGCGACCGCGGCCGGCCGCGCAGCTCCGAACACATCGGCGAGATCGGCGAGCAGCGCGCCGAGCCGCCGTGGCGCCTCGAACAGCAGCAGCGTCGCCGCGAGCCCGGCCGCCTCCCAGCGCGCGAGCTCGGCGATGCGCGCGCGGCGCGCTCCGGCCCTGGGCGGCAGGAAGCCAAGGAACAGGAACGGTGCCGGCGGCAGGCCGGAGACCGCGAGCGCCGCGAGCGCGGCCGAGGGGCCGGGGACCGCGGTCACGCGATGTCCCGCCGCGATCGCCGAGCGCACGAACCGATACCCAGGGTCCGAGACGAGCGGCGTGCCCGCATCGGAGACGAGCGCGAGCCGCTCGCCGGACGCGAGACGTGCAAGCAGGCGCGGGGTCATCGCGTCCTCGTTGTGCTCGTGCAGCGCGATCAGCGACGGCGCGAGCCCGTGGCGGGCTGCCAGTTTCGCCGTCACGCGTGTATCCTCGCACAGTACGGCGTCGACCGCGGCCAGCACGGCGATGCCTCGCGCGGGCATGTCGCCGAGATTGCCGATCGGCGTCGCCACCAGCGTCAGCGTTCCAGGGGGGCCGGCAGCGCGCTTCGCCTCGTCTGAAGGAGGGTGCATTGGTGACACTTCGGACTCGTCCATGGACAATGCTTAGCATCGCGCTCGGCGCGCTGGCGCTTGCCGCGTGCGCGGCCCAGCCGACCACGCGGCAAGGCCCGGGCATCGCCACGCCGGTCGGGATCGGTGTCGGGGCGTTGCCGCGCCCGACGGTCGGGCCGGACGGCAAGATCCGCGCCGCGCTGCTGCTGCCGCTCTCGGGGCCGCACGCCGCCGTTGGCGAGGCCATGCTGAACGGCGCCTCGCTCGCGCTGTTCGAGCAGGGTGGCGATCGGGTGGAGCTGGTGCCCAAGGACACCGGCGGCGATGGCGGCCGGGCCGCCGCCGCGGCGCGCCAGGCGATCGACGAGGGGGCCTCGATCGTGCTCGGGCCGCTGTTCGCCGGCGAGACCGCCGCGGTCGCGCAGGTCGCGGGTGCCGCGCGGGTGCCGGTGCTAGCGTTCACCACCGACCCTGCGCAGGCCCGGCCGGGTGTCTGGATCCTGAACCTCCTGCCGGAGCCGCCGGTGCGTCGCGTGGTTGCTGCGGCACGTGCCGCGGGGGCGACGCGGTTCGCCGCGATTGTCCCGGAGAGCGCGTTCGGACGGCTGGTGCTGACCGCCTATCGACGCGCGGTCGCCGATGTCGGCGGGGTGATGGTGCGCGAGGAGGTCTATTCGGGCACCAACCCTGACCCGGCGGTGCGCCGGCTCGCCAACTATGCAGGGCGGCGCGCGCCGATCGATGCGCAGATCCGCGCCGCCCGCGCGGCCGGCACCGCGGAGGGGCGCAGGCGCGCGGCGCAGATCCAGCGCGAGGCGCGCATCCCGCCGCCGGATTTCGACGCGCTGCTGGTCGCGGACGGTGGTGAACAGCTGCGCGCGGTCGCGGCCCTTCTGCCGTTCTACGACATCGACAATCCGCCCGTGCGCATCCTCGCGACACATCTGCTTGCCGCGATGCCGGATGCCGGGCGCGAGCCCGCCCTGATCGGCACGTGGTATGCCGCCCCGGACGAGGCCCGGCGCGAGGCGTTTGAGGCGCGATTCCGCGAAGCCTACGGCACGGCCCCGCCGATCGTCGCCGGGGTGGCCTTCGACGCCGCGGCGATCGCGGCCGCCCTTGCCGCCGGCGGCGGGCGGCGCGAGCCTTCGGCAGTCTCGCTCGTCCAGCCGGAGGGCTTCGTCGGCGCGCTCGGGATCGTGCGCCTGCTGCCTGACGGCACCAGTCAGCGCGGCCTGTCGCTGATGGAGGTCCGGCGCGAGGGTGTGCGGGTGATCGAGCCTGCACCGGAACGGTTCGACGATCGCATGTTCTAGCCTGTGGCCTCGGTGCCCGAGGGTCCTGGCCGACCGACCCTGCTGGTGGCCGGCACGGCGGCAGCCATCGCGGCTGCCCCGGCGGCGATCCTCGCCGCGCTTGCCGCCTCCGATGCGATTCCGCCTGCTGCCGCGGGCTGGCTCGCGCTCGGCGTCGCTGCCGCGGCGCTGCTCGCCGGGCTGATCTGGTACCGCGACCTGGTGCGCCTGTCGCGCGCGCTTGGCCGCGCCGAGGCCGGCCGCCCGCCGGACGATCTGCCGCGCCTGCCGCCGCTGCGCCGGATTGCCGAGGCGGCGGACCGGCTGGCCCGCTCAATCCGGGCGCGGACGCAGGAGATCGATGCGCTCTCGCGGGCAGCGGTGCGGATCGTCGAAGGACTGCCCGATCCGCTTCTCGTGCTCGACCGCGACGGGCGTCCGGCGACGTGGAACGGGGCGGCCCGCGAGACCTTCACCCCGCCCGGGGCAGCGGCGCCAGATCTCGGCGCGCTGCTGCGCCACCCTGCGCTGCGGGCGGCGGTGGATCGCGTCGCCGCGGGTGGTGCGAGCGAGAGCGTCTCGGTAACGCTGCCGGTGCCGGTGGAGCGCGAGCTGCTGGTGCAGGTGATCGGGCTCGATCCGCCGCTTCCGGATGGCGGGCGGATCCTGCTGGTGCTGTCGGACCGCACGCGCGAGCGGCGGGTCGAGCAGATGCGCGCCGACTTCATCGCCAACGCCAATCACGAGCTGCGCACTCCGCTCGCGAGCCTGGTGGGGTTCATCGAGACGCTGCGCGGCCCGGCCGCCGACGACACCGAGGCGCAGGCGCGCTTCCTCGGCATCATGGCCGAGCAGGCGCGGCGGATGAGCCGGCTGATCGAGGACATGCTGTCGCTCTCGCGCATCGAGATGAGCGAGCACATGCCGCCCAGGGGAACTGCCGACATTGCGGCCCTGGTGCGGCGCACCGCCGAGGCGCTGGAGCCGCGCATGACAGCGCGGCGGATGCGCATCGAGCTCCAGGTGGCCGACGACGTGCGGCCGATCCTTGCCGATCCGGACCAGCTAGCCCAGGTGGTCGCGAACCTGCTCGACAACGCCGTGAAGTACGGGCGCGAGGGCGGACGGATCGGCATCCGACTGGCAGCCACACCGCCGGCCGGCGCCCGCCCCGCCGGCATCACGCTCGCGGTGAGCGACGATGGCCAGGGCATCCCGCGCCAGCATATCCCGCGCCTGACCGAGCGGTTCTACCGGGTCGATGCGGCACGCTCGCGTGCGGTCGGCGGCACCGGGCTCGGGCTCGCGATCGTCAAACACATCCTCAACCGCCACCGCGGCAGTCTGGAGATCGAGAGCGAGGAGGGGAAGGGCTCAACCTTCACGGTCTGGCTGCCGGCGACCGAGCCGGAGCGCGGCTGAGCATGCCCTCCGCACAAAGGGCGCGATCCTGGTGCGGAGGGCACGCGCAGGGCTGGTGTGGCGGCCGCGCGCCAGGCATCACGGAACGATCGCCTCCTCCGCGCGCCAGACCTTCTCGCCAAGCGCGGCCGCGACGGCAGGGTGCGTGATCCGCCCGGCATGCACGTTCAGCCCCGCGAGCAGATGCTGATCCTCAGCCATGGCGCGGCGCCAGCCCTTGCCGGCGAGCGCCAGCACGAAGGGCAGCGTGGCGTTGTTCAGCGCTGCCGCCGAGGTGCGCGCAACCGCGCCGGGCATGTTAGTGACGCAGTAGTGCACGATCCCGTCCACGACATAGGTCGGCTCGGCATGGGTGGTCGGGCGCGAGGTCTCGAAGCAGCCGCCCTGATCGATCGCGACATCCACCATCACCGAGCCGGGCTTCATCTGCGCCACGGTCGCGCGGCTGACCAGCTTCGGCGCCGCAGCCCCCGGCACCAGCACGGCGCCGATCACCAGATCCGCGCGCAGCACCTCGCGCTCGATTGCGTCCATGGTGGCGTAGACGGTCGCCAGACCGCCGTTGAACTCCTGGTCGAGCGCATCGAGGCGGCGGACGTTCTTGTCCAGCACGGTCACACGCGCACGCATCCCCACCGCGATGCGCGCGGCGTTCGAGCCGACCACGCCGCCGCCGATGATGCAGACGCGGCCCGGCCGCACGCCCGGCACGCCGGAGAGTAGGATGCCGGCCCCGCCCGCCTCCTTCTCGAGGCAGCGCGCGCCCACCTGCACCGCCATCCGTCCCGCGACCTCGCTCATCGGCGCGAGCAGGGGCAGGCCGCCTGCCGCATCCGTCACAGTCTCGTAGGCGATCGCGGTCACGCCGGACGACATCAACGCGTTCGCCTGCGCCCGATCAGGGGCGAGGGGGCTTCACGCCGGGCGGGTACGCCTGATGGACCGTTCGCCTGCGCCCGATCAGGGGCGAGGTGCAGATAGGTGAACAGCACCTGGCCTGCGCGCAGCATCGCGCACTCGGCGGGCTGCGGCTCCTTCACCTTCACGATCAGTTCGGCCGCGGCGAACACCGAGGCCGCCTCGGGCAGGATGGTCGCGCCGACCGCGGCGTAGGTGTCGTCGGTGAAGCCGATCCCCGCGCCCGCGCCGGCCTGCACCAAGACGGCGTGGCCATTGAGGATCAGTTCGCGCACGCTCGCCGGCATCAGCCCGACCCGGTACTCGTGCACCTTCACTTCCGTCGGCACGCCGATCTTCACGCCAATCCTCCCTTCCCCGCGACCGTCACTTTTGCACAGGCAGGAAGATGAAGACCACGGCCGCCACAAGGCAGGCCGAGGCGGCGAGATAGTTCCAGGTCAGCTGCTCCTTGAGGAACCAGACCGCGAAGCCCGCGAACACGGTCATGGTGATGACCTCCTGCATCACCTTGAGCTGCTGAGCCGTGTAGGTGCCGAAGCCGATCCGGTTCGCCGGCACGGCAAGGCAGTATTCGAAGAAGGCGATCCCCCAGGAGACGACGATCGCCAGGCCGATCCCCCAGTGCGGCTGCTTCAGATGGCCATACCAGGCGAAGATCATCAGCACGTTCGACAACAGCAGCAGTACCGGCGGCAGCACCCAGGCGAGCCAGGGCGCGGGCATCGGGATCATCGCGCGTCGTCTCCATTCTCGCGGGGCGGGAAGCGGCTGAGCAGCGCCAGCATCAGTGCCATGCCGGGCAGGGCTGCGGCGGTGGTCATCAGGAAGAACGGCGTCCAGCCCATCGCCTCGGCGAGATAGCCGCTGGTGGCGCCGAGCGTGCGCAGCGGCACGGCAGCAAGGCTCGACAGCAGGGCATACTGGGTCGCGGTGAACGCGGTGCTGGTCAGGCCCGAGAGGTAGGCGACGAAGGCCGCATCGGCGAGCCCGTCAGTGGTGTTCTCGACCCCCACCTGCAGCCACAGCATCGGCACCGAACGACCGGCCTCCGACAGCGCGACATACATCAGGTTCGACAGCATCTGGCCGAGGCCCGTGACCAGCAGCGCCCGGCCCACGCCGATCCCTGCGACCAGCATGCCGCCGAGCGCGACGCCGGCCAGCGTCGCGAACAGCCCGAACACGCCCGACACCGCGGCGACGTCGAGCCGCGAGAAGCCGAGCGCCCGGTAGAACGGCGCGGTCATGATGCCGGCAAGCGCCTCGCCAAGCTTGTAGAGCGCGACGAAGCCGAGGATGAGCGGCCAGCCGGGGCGCGTCAGCATGTCGCGGAACGGATCGACCACGGCCAGTCTGAGCCTGGCACCCCAAGCGGCGGGCGCGGGGGTGCCGGGCGCGAGCGGCTCGCGCGCGAGGAACAGCGTGGTCGCGAGGCCGATGCCGATGAGCGACGCCAGCACCAGGAACGCGGCGCGCCAGCCGAAGAACTCGGCCATCGTCAACGCGCCGGCATTGCCGACCAGCATGGCCACGCGGTAGCCCCAGACATAGGCGGCGAGGCCGAGCCCCTGCCGGCTCGGCGGCAGGGATTCGATGCGGAACGCGTCGATGACAATGTCCTGGGTGGCGGACAGGAACGCGACCGCGACCGCGATGGTGACCGTGGCGCGTGCATTCGTCGCCGGGTCGGTGAGCCCGAGTGCGGCGATCGCAAGCGCGAGCGCCACCTGAACCGGCGCCAGCCAGCCTCGCCGCCGCCCCAGCGCCGCGACCGGTGGACGGGCATGGTCGAGCACCGGGGCCCAGACGAACTTGAACGTGTAGGCAAGCCCAATCAGCGCGGTGAGGCCGATCTCGCCGAGCGGCACGCCGCCCTCGCTGAACCACTGCCGCAGCGTGAATCCGGTCAGCGGCAGCGGCAGCCCGGCCGAGAAGCCGAGCAGGAACAGCACCGCGAGCGTGCGGTCGGGGCGCGGCCAGGTCATCGGGCCGGGTCGGCGGCGTCGGTCACGCGGACGGTGCGGCTTCGGACAGCATGGCGGAGGAACCTCCGAGTTGGGCGGCGCCGGGCATCGTTCCGCGACTCGCACGGCTGGAGGGTTATCGGAGCGCGGTGAAATGATACTCTAAGCAGGCTTCGTCCACAGGCTGGGGAATCGTATCGTGAGATCGGAGACGTCAGGCGCGCTTGCCGCGCCCGCCTATTGCCACCGCCGCCGCGACCTGATCGCAGCCGGCGCGAGGGTGCTCACCGCGATGGCGCTCGGGCTGCCGCTCTCGGGCTGCACCGAGAACCCGCAGCTCGGCCGCTCGCAGCTGATCCTGGTGTCCGACGCCGAACTGGAACAGATGTCCAACCAGGCCGAGCAGGACATCCGCAGACGGACCGGCGTGCTGCGCGATCCGCCGCGGCAACGCCGTCTCGAGAACATGGCAGGCCGGCTTTCCTCGGTCGAGGGCGCACCGCAGCCGAGCCGCGGTTTCCGCCCGGAACTGCTGGCCGACCGCAGCGTCAATGCCTTCGTGCTGCCCAACGGCTACTCGGGGTACCATGACGGCCTCTGGCGCTTCACCGGCGGCAATGACGGCGAACTCGCCCTCGTGATGGGCCATGAGATGGGGCACCTGACTGGGCGGCACGCGCAGGAGCGGGTGAGCCAGCAGCTTGCGCTCTCGATCGGCGCCGCGGTGGTGGGCACCGCGGCCGGGGCTGCTGTCGGGCGGCGCTACTCGCCGGCGATCGGCGCGGCACTCGGACTAGGCGTGGCGCTCGGCGGCTCGGCCTTCTCGCGCAGCCACGAATACGAGGCCGACCGGCTGGGCCTGCTCTACTCCGCGCGTGCCGGTTACGACCCGAATGCCGGCCAGCGCTTCTGGGACCGCATGGAGGCGCAGCAGGGCCGGAGTAGCGCGCCGAGTTTCCTGTCGACGCATCCGTCCTACGGCGACCGGCGCCAACGCCTGACCGCGCTCGTGCGCGAGGACCCGGACATCGTCCAGGCCATCCAGGCACGCCGTCGGACGGGGTAGGGGGCCGGAAGAGCACGCGGCGGCCGAGGGGCCGCCGAGCCGGGCGATCGCTGGCCGCGGCCGCTCGGCGCGGCGTCAGCGCCATGATCATCTCCTAACGTGGCTTGGATGGCGGGTGCGGAAGCACGATGGAGGGCGAAGAGCCCAGGCTTCCATCCGCTGTAGTCTGCTCAGGCTTCGGCAGTTGTGCTTCCGGTGCCATCGAGGTGCTTCGTCATGGGCTTCCATCCTTCGAATGCCCGGCTACCCGGTCAGTTCCATCCGGCCCCATCGTCCGACCCCCGGGGGCCCACTCCAAGAGCTTGCCAACGATCGCTCATTTTTGGCACGTTTTGGACTGTTGACCGCAGAGTTTGACTGATCGTCGGACGAGAAGGGCTGGAGGGCATGGGAGCGCGCGCGCGGGTCGGCTACATCGGCGTCGGGCTGATGGGGCACGGGGCGGCCAAGCACATTCTGCTCAAGGGCTATCCGCTGACGATCCTCGGCCACCGCAACCGTGCGCCCGTCGAGGACCTCGTGGCGCAGGGGGCGACGGAAGCGCGCAGCCCCGCCGAGGTCGCGCGGGCGAGCGATATCGCGTTTCTGTGCCTGCCCTCTTCGGTCGAGGTCGAGGCGACGGTGCTCGGCGAGAACGGCGTGATCGAGGGTCTCGGGCCCGGAACGATTCTCGTCGACAGCACTTCGGCGGACCCGACCTCGACGCGCCGGCTCGGCCGCATCCTGGCCGAGCGCGGCATCGGCCTGGTCGACGCCCCGGTCGGGCGCACCCCGCGCGAGGCCGAGCTGGGCAAACTCTCGACCTTTCTCGGCGGCGATCCGGCGCATGTCGCGCGCGTCCGCCCGATCGTCGAGTGCTACGCCGACACGATCATCGAGGCGGGCGAGCTCGGCGCAGGACACACGCTGAAGCTCGTCAACAACTTCATCTCGATCGGCACCTCGGCGGTGATCGCCGAGGCGGTGGCGACCGCGAGCAAGCTCGGCGTCGATCTGCGCAAGCTCTACGAGGTGGTCTCCGCCGGGGGCGCGAACAGCGCGATGTTCCAGATGATGATGCCCTGGGCGCTGGAGGGCGACGACAGTCGGCTGAAGGGCCCGATCCGGATCGCCGCCAAGGACATGCGCACCTACTGCCGCATGGCGGAGGCCGCACCCGCCGCCTCCTTCGTCGCGCAGGCCTGCAGCCAGGTGTGGCAGATGGCGCTCGCGCAGGGCCATGGCGAGCGCTTCATGCCGGTGCTGCCCGAGATCGTCGCGCGGCTCTCGCGCGGGCACGTGCGCGACCTGCCCGAGTGACGGCGCCAGTGCCGCGCCTGCGCCAGTCCGTCACCGTTGAGCCGCCGCTGATTCCGGCCGCGCGGCAGGCGCGCATTCTCGACCATCTGAAGAGCCGCAGCGTGGTTGCGATCGCCGAGCTCGCGAGCGCGATCGGCGTCTCGGCCTCGACGGTGCGGCGGGACCTCGACGACCTCGCCGCCGCCGGGCAGCTCCGGCGCACCCATGGCGGCGCGGTCGCGCTCGGTGCGGCGCGCACGACCTTCGAGCCTGCCCCGGCGATCGCCCAGCACGCCCGCTCGGTGGCGAAGCGCGCGATCGGCGAGGCGGCCGCTGCGCTGGTCGAGCCCGGCCAGAGCGTGGTGTTCGACAGTTCCTCCACGGTGCTGGAGGCCGCGCGCGCAGTGGTCGCGCGCGGCGTGGCGATCACGGCCGTGACCAATGATCTGCGCATCGCCGCGGTGCTGGCCGACGCACCGCGCATCCGCGTGATCGTGCCGGGCGGCACGCTGCGTCCAGGCTCTCTGACACTCGTCGGCGAGCCCGGGCAGTCCTTCGCGCGCGGCCTTGCCGCCGACATCGCCTTCCTCGGCGCGCATGCGATCGCCGACGGCACGATCAGCGAGACCTCCATCGAGGTGGCCGGAATCAAGCAGGCGATGGCCGAAGGCGCGCGCCATCTCGCCGTGCTGACGGACGCCAGCAAGTTCGGCGTCGTTGCGTTCTGCAAGGTGCTCGTGCTGCCGGCGGGCGCCCTTGTCGTCACCGACGATACGCTCGATGGCGCTGTTCGTCGGGGCCTCGCCGCCCGCGGCGTCGATGTGGTCGGCGTGCCGGTGCCGGCATGACCGGGCTGCGTCTGCTGGCCGACGACCTGACCGGCGCGCTCGACGCGGCAGCACCCTTCGCGGCGTCGCGCGGGGCGATCGCCGTGCGCTGGCTGGCAGCGGATGATGCGCCCGGCGAAGCCGACTGGTGCGGCGGAGATGCGGCGATCTCCACCAGCTCGCGCGACCTCACGGCGCCGGAGGCGGTTCGGCGCGTGTGCCGGCTCGCGCCAGGGCTCGCGGTCGGCCTGCCCGCGTTCAAGAAGATCGACAGCCTGCTGCGCGGCAATACCGCCACCGAGATCGTCGCCGCGCATCGCGCCGGCGGCTTCACGACCACCCTGGTCGCGCCGGCGTTTCCCGCGCAAGGACGGTTCGTGCGTGCGGGCCGGCTGTGCATCGCCGGCGGCGGCGCGCGGCATGGCGTCGATCTTGCGGTCCTGCTTGCCGCGGCGGGAGCCGAGCGCGGCATCACGGTCTGCGATACCCTCGCCGCAGACGATCTCAACAGCCTCGTCGCAGCGCATCGCCGGGACGAGGGCGTCCTGTGGGCGGGATCCTCCGGGCTTGCGCGCGCGTTCGCCGCGGCGGTCCCGATCTCGGCCGTGCCGCAGGCCGCGCGGGTGCTGATCGTCGTGGGCAGTCTCCATGCCGTCACGCGTCGAGAGGTCGCCGCGATTGCGGCGGCAACGCCGGAGAGCGTGATCTCCGATGATGGCGGTCGCCCGGTCGGCGAGATCGCCGCCGCCGTCGCGCGGCGGTTGGAGTCTGAGCGCCCCCTGCTCATCGACGCCGCCGTGGAGGGTGCTCGCATGCGCGCGCTGTTCGTTGCCCTCGCGCGCATTGCCTGCCCAGAGCTCGTCGTCGTGGTCGGGGGCGACACGCTGCTGCGGCTGCTCGGCGCGCTCGGCTGTCGGCGCGTCGCGGTACGCGGCGAGGTGGCGGTGGGGCTGCCGCTGTCCACGCTCGTCGACGGCGCCTGGGCGGGCGTGCCGCTGATCAGCAAGTCCGGCGCCTTCGAGGACGGCGGGCTGCTCAGGCGTCTCCTCGGCCTGGCGGAGAGGATTGGCGCATGATGCCGCCGGTGATCGCGGTCACCATGGGCGATCCGGCCGGGATCGGCCCGGAGATCGCGCTCAAGGCGGCGCGCGATCTCGCCCCGCGCATGGCGGCCGGCGCGCTTCGCGTCGTGATCGTCGGCGCGATGGCTGAACTCGCGCGCACCGACGCTGCCCTTGGCCTCGGCGCGCGGCTGCGTCCGGGCCTTGCGGCGGTGGTTTGGCCGGAGGTCGCGGTGATCGAGACCGCACCCGCGCGCGCCCCGATCGCATTCGGCGAGGTCTCGGCCGCGGCCGGCCACCTCGCCTACGAGGCGGTCGCGACCGCGGTACGGCACGCGCTCGCAGGCGACGTCGCGGCGATCGCCACCGCGCCGCTCAACAAGGAGGCGCTCAACCGCGGCGGCCATCGTTACGCCGGCCATACCGACATGCTGGCGGACCTGACGGGCGCGAAGGACAGCTGCATGATGCTCGCGCATGGTGCGCTGCGAGTCACGCACGTCACCACGCATGTGGCGCTCGCGCGCGTCCCCTCCCTGCTCACGCCCGAGCGGCTCGACCGCACGTTGCGCCTGACCTTCGAGGCGCTTGCCCGGCTCGGCATGGCCACGCCGCGCGTCGCGGTCGCCGCGCTCAACCCGCATGCCGGCGAGGGCGGGCTGTTCGGCACCGAGGACGACAGCGTCACCGTGCCGGTGCTGCGCGACTGGCGCGCGCGTGGCTTCGACGTGCACGGACCCGTTCCGGGCGACACCGTGTTCGTCAGGGCCGCTGCCGGACAGTTCGACGCGGTCGTCGCGATGTACCACGACCAGGGCCACATCCCGGTGAAGCTGCTCGGCTTCCGGATCGACCCCGCGTCGGGGGCGATGGCGGAGCTCGGCGGCGTGAACGTCACGCTCGGCCTGCCGATCATCCGGACCTCGGTCGATCACGGCACCGCATTCGACATCGTCGGGAAGGGGATCGCCAACCCGTCGAGCATGATCGAGGCGATCGAGTTTGCCGCGCGGCTTGCAACGGGCGGCGCGGCATGACCGGCATCGCCGCCGCCACGCTACACGATGTCCTCGCGCGGCTGATCCGCGCCGGCGGGTCAGAGCGGGCGGAGGCTGAGGCCGTGGCGGCACACCTCGTCGAGGCGAACCTGGTCGGCCATGACAGCCACGGTGCGATCCGCGCGCCCAAGTATCTCGCCTGGGTCGCTGCCGGCGAACTGCTGGCCAACCGGCAGGCCACGCTGGCGGTCGACGCTGGGCCGCTGGTGGTGGTCGATGGCGGCTTCGGCTACGGGCAGGTGATCGGCGCGGAAGCGATGGCGCTCGCGATCGGGCGCGCGCGCACCCACGGGCTCGCGCTGGTCGGCATCCGCAACAGCGGCCACCTGGGGCGGATCGGCGCCTGGGCCGAGATGCTGGCCGAGGCCGGGCTGGTCTCGGTGCATTTCGTCAACACCTCCGGCTACGGCATCCTGGTCGCCCCGCATGGCGCGACCGAACGACGGCTCTCCGCCAACCCGATCGCTGCCGGCGCGCCCGGACCCGACGGCCCCATCGTGCTCGACATCGCCACCTCGGCGACCGCGGAAGGGAAAATCCAGGTCGCGCGGAACAAGGGCGAGACGCTGCCGCCCGGCGTCGTACTCGATGGAGCGGGGCGGCCGATCACCGATCCGGAGGCGTTCTATCGCGATCCGCCCGGCGCGATCCTGCCCTTCGGCGGCCACAAGGGCTCGGGGCTATCGGTGTTCTGTGAGATCCTCGCCGGCAGCCTGACGGGCGGCGGGTCGAGCCACGCCGCAAGCCCGACCGCGTGGCGGCTGGTGAACAACATGCTCACCCTCGCGATCGATCCGTCACGGCTCGGCGGCGCGCACGACGTCGGCGCCGACATCGCGCGGCTCACGGACTGGGTGCGGAGCGCCCGCCCCGCGGTGCCGGGCGAGCCGCCGCTCCTGCCCGGCGAGATCGAGCGGCGCACCCGCACCGAACGCCTGCGCAACGGCATCCCGCTCGACCGGGAGACGATGCGGCAGCTCGCAGAAGCCGCCGCAGCGCATCGCGTCACTCTGCCCTTTCCCCTGGCGGAGATCGCATGACATGACCCCACCCATCCGCCCCAATGCCGTGCGCGAGACGCTGCGCAGCGGCGGCACGGCCTGGGGCGTCATGGCGTTCGAGTTCTTCACACCGGGCCTGCCCTTCGTGCTCGCCGCTGCTGGCGCGGAGTTCGTGCTGCTCGACATGGAGCACTCGGGCATCGGTATCGAGACGATCAAGCAGCAGGTCGTGTTTGCCAAGGCCGCCGGCATCGTGCCCATGGTGCGCGTGCCGGGGCATGGCTACCACCTGGTGGCACCCGTGCTCGATGCCGGTGCGCAAGGAATCATGCTGCCGATGACCGAGACGCGCGCGCAGGCCGAGGCGCTGGTCGCGTGGTGCCGCTATCGGCCGGAGGGGCGGCGCGGCCTCGGCTTCGGCGTGGGCCACGACGACTGGCAGGGCGCGGATCCGCGCACGGCGACGCGCGCCGCGAACGAGGCCGTGCTGACGATCGCGCTGATCGAAAGTGCGGCCGGTGTTGATCACGCGCACGAAATTCTCTCGGTGCCTGGGATCGATCTCGCCTGGCTCGGCCACTACGACCTCTCCGACAGCCTGGGCGTCGCCGGCGATTTCGAGCACCCGCGCTACCAGGCGGCGGAGACGCAGCTGATCGAGGCGGCGCGCGCGACCGGCACGCCGCTCGGGTGGGTGGCGAGTGCCGCCGCCGCCGCACGCTCGGCGCTTGCACGTGGCTTCCGCTGTCTCTGTATCGGCCACGAGGTCGCCGTGCTGCGCAGCGCGCTCACGGCGGCGTTCGCTGAGGCGCGCGCTGACCGTGCGGAGAGTGCGTGATGCCGGACGATCGGCGCGAGGGGCCAGTGCCGTCGAGCAGGACTGTCCGGTGCTCGATCTTCAGGCTTGCAACGATCCACGTGAATTCGTTGACGTTCTGCAGATCGTGTGCTGGCCTTCATCATCAACCAACAACGGGAGGAAACCATGCGCAGGCGTGACTTCACGGCAGCGGCAGCGGCGCTGATGCCGGCTTGGGTGGTCGGTGCGGGTGCGGCGCGCGCTCAGACGCGTTTCGTGCGGATCGCCACCGCGGGTTCGGGCGGCAACTTCTACCGTCTTGGCAGCGGGCTTGCGGCGATCTGGAACGATACGGTTCCGGGCGTGCGCGCCTCGATCCAGGCGACTGGTGGGACGGTGCAGAACGTTGATCTGCTGGCGGAGCGGGAGGTCGAGATCTCGTATCTTGCCGGCAACATCGCCGAGCTCGCCTACAAGCACGAGGGTCAGTTCGCGCAGCGTCCGCAGGGCCGCTATCGTGGGTTGCGGGCGATCGCCACGCTCTATCCCAACCCGCAGTGGTTCCTTGCGATGTCGTGGGCGCCGGAGATCAAGTCGGTGCGCGACCTGAAGGGCAAGCGCGTCTCGGTCGGGATGCAGGGCAGTCAGGGCGAGG
>NZ_JBHYDW010000072.1:0-22011 GCF_051860475.1 Elioraea sp.
GCCGGGGGCGGGCCCCGGGGCCCGCCCCCGGCGCCCCCCGGCCCTGTCGCAATTCTCGCCGCTGCGCCTATGCGGCGCGGATATCGGTCGCGTAGGTGAGGGTGTCGCTGCGCGCGGCGAAGCTGAGCCCCTTGCGCGACGCCCAGATGGCGGCCTCGTGGTGCAGCGGGATGACCGCGGTCTCCGTCCGGATGGTGCGCGCGGCCTGGTGCAGCAGCGCCTCGCGCTTCGCGGTGTCGATCTCGGCGAGGGCGGCCCGCATCACCGCATCGAGCGCCGGGTTCGAGTAGTGGCTCTCGTTCGACGGCCCGAACCCTGCCGCCATGTCCTTCGTGCCGGCGAGCTGCGGCACCAGTGTCCAGGTGACCGGCCCCGGGCCGGCGCCATGCAGCACCATCGAGTATTCGCCGCGGCGCCATTCCGCAAGCCACACGTTCAGCGGCACCGCATTCACCGCGACGCGGACGCCGATGCGGGTCAGCGCGGCAGCGATCGCCTCGGCCACGCGCCGCCCGTTCATGTTGCGGTCCGACGGTGTGGAGAGGCGGACATCGAAGCCCTGGCCCCAACCGGCCTCGGCGAGCAGGCGGCGCGCCTGGTCGGGATCGGCGGGCTCCACCGTCAGCGACGGATCGTGCCCGGACTGGCCCGGGCCGATGATCTGCGAGGCGGGGATGGCGAGCCCGTCGAGGATGCGCTCGCAGATCGCCTGGCGCGGGATCGCAAGGCTGACCGCGCGGCGTACGCGCGCATCGGCGAACGGATTCCGGCCACCGGTGCCGCCCATGTCGGGCTTCGGCGTCTCACCCTGATGCACCTGGAGATAGGTGATGCGGGTCGAGATCGCCTTGTGTACGAGAAAGTTCGGATCGGCCGTCAGCCGCTCGACGCTGGTGGTCGAAGGGTTGACAATGAAGTCGACGTCGCCGGCCAGCAGCGCGGCCTCGCGCGCCCCTGCATTGGGGATGATGCGGAGTTCGGTGCGCGCCCAGGTCGGCTTGTCGCCCCAATGCGCGGGATTGGGCTCGAGCACCAGCCTGTCGCCGCGCGCGTAGGAGACGAATCTGAACGGCCCGGATCCCACCTGCGCGCGGCCGGTGGCGAAGTCCTCCCCTGTGGCGTCGGCGAGACGCGCCGGCACGATGAACACCGAGGTGAGCAGGTTGGGCAGGGCCGGCGTGGGCACCGAGGTCATGAAGGTGACGGTGCGGGCATCCCTGGCGATCGCCTCCTTCACCGGTCGGATCACCGTCGTGAGCGGACCTGGCGAGTTGCGGATCGC
The DNA here is from genome assembly GCF_051860475.1 of Elioraea sp. Lineage (NCBI taxonomy): Bacteria > Pseudomonadati > Pseudomonadota > Alphaproteobacteria > Acetobacterales > Elioraeaceae > Elioraea > Elioraea sp. The sequence continues at coordinate 1,283 of NZ_JBHYDW010000072.1, forward strand.
GCGGATGCGCGCTACCGAGGCGACCACATCGGCAGCGGTGACCGGGCTGCCGTCCTGGAACCGCGCATCGTCGCGGAGCGAGAACTCCCAGCCCTCGGTTCCGAGCGGCCGCCAGGATCTGGCCAGCCGCGGCACCGCCTGCTGCGCCGCGTCATGCGCGGTGAGCGCATCGAACAGGTGATACGCAACCGAAAGATTGTAGGGGAAGGAGTGGAAGTGTGGGTCGAGCGCGGTCCATTCCGCATCGAAGGCGACGCGGAGCGTGACCGTTCCCTGGGCGCGGGACGCGCGCGGCAGGGCGGCGAGGGCGGCAGCGGCGAGGCCGAGCGAGCGGCGCGTGATCATGGCGTTGTCTCCCGTTGCGATGTCGCGTTGGTCGCGGGTGTCGTGGCATTGTCCGCGCCGAGCACGCGGAGGATCCCGGCGATGAAGCCGGTGGCGTAGGCGCGGCTGCGATGGCCCCAGACCGTGTCGCCGACCACGTGCGGCACATGGTCGTCGATCACGAACCCGTCGAAGCTGGCCTCGCGCAGGGTGCGCAGCACGGCGACCGCGTCGACCGTGCCCTCGTCGATGAAGGATTCGGCGAAGCGCGGCAGGACACCGGCGACGCTGCGCAGGTGCACGTAGTGGATGCGGCCTTCGCGGGCGAAGCGCGTGAGCGCGGCCATCATCGTCTCGGCGCCGGCCTCGGCGAAGGTGCCGGTGCAGAAGGCGATGCCGTGATTGGGGCTGTCGGCATAGTGCATCGCGCGGGCGAAGCCGGCCTCGTCGCGGAAGATTCGAGCGACCCCGTCCAGCGCGGGCACCGGCGGGTCATCGGGATGCAGCGACAGCTTCACCCCTTCCGCTTCAGCGACCGGCAGCACAGCGTCGATGAAGCGTTCCCAGTTCGCCCACATCGCAACCTCATTGCGCGGCGGCAGGGTGCCGGTGGCGATCCGTTCGCCGATCACGTGGTCGTAGGCGGTGACCAGCGCCCCGCCGCGCCCGTGCGCGGCCTTCGCGGTGCGCCAGACCTGGTCGGGGATCCAGGCATAGCCGAGCACGGGAATACCGGCCTGGCCCATCGCGCGGATGGTCGCCTTGAAGTCGTCGATCTGCTCCTCCGCGCCCGGCAGCCCAAGGATCGCGTGGTCGATCAGGTTCTTCGGCACGCCCTCGATGCATTCGAGCGCGAGCCCGTGCGCCGCTGCCGCGGACCGGATCTGGGCGAGCTCCATCGCATTCCAGCGCGTGGTCGGCGGACGCGGTCCGGCCGAGGCTCGGAACTGCTTGTTCAGGAACGCGACCCAGGCGGGCGAGTCGAGATCGGGCTTGTTCACCGTCACGCCGGTGCAGCCGATCTGGCGCGCGAAGCGCAGATCGTCCTGGGTGAGTTCGCGGAACTGGCCGGCGGCAAGGCGCATCGGTATCCTCCCACGGCGATCAAAGGAGAGTTGTTTGATCAATTCAAGTGAAATCGATCAGATCAGCGGCACGATCGAGGATCGCGTCCTCGATGCGCTGCGCCGGCTGATCGTCACCGGCACGTTCCAGCCCGGGGCGAAGCTGACAGTGGCGGCGATCGCCACCCGGCTCGGCGTGAGCCCGATGCCGGTTCGCGCAGCCCTGCGCCAGCTCGCTGGCGAGGGACTCATCGAGGCAGACGCGAACCGCGGCGCGCGGGTGCGGGTGCTCAGTGCCGACGACATCCGCAACCTCTATCGGCTGCGCGGCGCGGTGCTCGGTCTGCTGATCCCGGATGTGGTGCGGCATGTCTCCGAGGCGGACCTTGATGCGCTGGAGGCGATCGAGGGCCGGTTCGAGGCAGCTGTGGCGCGCGGCGACGGAGCCATTGCGATGGCCGCCAATCACGACTTCCACGCCGCCCTGCTGGCGCTTGCACGCAATCGCGACGCGGCTGCGGTGATGGAACGCACCTGGGCGCTGGTCGAGGCGCTGCGGCTTCGGCTCGGCTTCGGGCCGGGGCGGCTCGATCGCGCCGTCGAGGGGCACCGGGCGCTGCTCGCGGCGCTGCGCCGGCGCGACGCTGCGACCGCGACCGCGCTCGCCGTCACTTCCTCCGACAACGCGATGGCGGACCTGCTCGCCCGTGCCGAGGCAACCCCCTTGCGCGCCCGTTCCGCCCGACCCAGCATCCCGCGCATACCCGGATCGAGGAGAAGCACCCCATGAAGCTGTTCTACAGCCCCGGCGCCTGCAGCCTTGCCCCGCACATCGCCCTGCACGAGGCCGGGGCGACGTTCGAGGGCCAGCGCGTGGCGCTGAAGGACGGCGCGCAGTTCCAGCCCGAGTACCTGGCAGTGAACCCGAAATCGAAAGTGCCGGCGCTGCTGCGGGACGACGGCTCGATCCTGACGGAGTGCCCCGCGATCCTGTTCTGGATCGGCCGGCGCTATCCCGACCGGAAGCTGCTGCCAGAGGATGTCGAGGGGCAGGCGCGCGCGCTCGAGTGGATGAACTTCATCTCCGGCAGCATCCACAATGGCGGCTTCACCCGAATCAGCCGCGCTGAGCGGTTCGTCGCCGATCCCGCGCACGCCCCGGCGGCGGCCGAGAAGGCGAAGCAGGACACGGCGAAGTACCTCAAGATCGCCGACGAGATGCTCGACGGCAGCGACACCGCACTCGCCTCCGGCCACTCGGTGGTGGACGACTATCTCTACGTCATGGCGCGCTGGGCCGAGCGGACGGGCAAGACGCTGGCCGATTTCCCGGCGCTCAAGCGCCTGCACGACCGCGTCGCCGAGCGGCCCGGCACCAAGGCGGCGCTCGCGGCCGAGGGGCTCGCGTAGGCGCCGTGGGCGTGCCGTCCGGCTACTCGTCGCCGGTCGGCGCGCTCCCGCGCCCGGAGCGCTGGTGGCGGATCTCGCGCAGCACCGAGAGCCCGACAGCACCGATCGTCAGGACCATCAGCACGATCGTCACCTCGTTCTGCAGGAAATAGTCCATCAGCGACATCCGCCGCGCGCGCGCGATCGTCATCACCCGCTCGAGATTGCTCTCGGCGAGCGGGCCGAGGATGATGCCAAGGATGATCGGCGCGAGTGGGAAGCCGGTGCGGCGCAGGATGTAGCCGATCACGCCGAGGAACAGCATCAGCCACACGTCGGCGAGCATGTTCCGGTACGAGAACGCCCCGAGCACCGACAGGACCGCTACCGCGGGCGCGAGCACGCCCTGTGGGATCAGCACGACCTTCGCGAGATACTTGAGGCCGCCGAACGCGGCGATCGAGAAGAACAGGTTGGCGGCCAGCAGGCTCAGGATGAACGGGTAGATCACTTGGGGCTGCTCGACGAACAGCCGTGGCCCCGGGATAATCCCGTGGATGAGCAATCCACCGATCAGCGCCGCGGTCACCGCGTTGCCCGGGATGCCGAGCGTCAGCATCGGGATCAGGCTTCCCCCGACCACGGCGTTGTTGGCAGCCTCGGCGCCCACCACCGCCTCGTAGGAGCCCTTGCCGTACTCGTCCGGCCGCTTCGAGAACCGGTGCGCCTCGCTCCGGCCGATGAAGGCGGCGATGTCGGCGCCGGCGCCGGGCAGCAGGCCGATGAAGGTGCCGATGATCGCCGAGCGGATATAGGTGATCTTCACGCCCAGCATGCGCACCCAACCGGGCCACATCGGGCCGATGGTCGGGATGTCGAGCTGCGTGTCCGTTCCCTTGCCGTGACAGAGATAGAGGACCTGGCTGATCGAGAACAGCCCGACGATGCCGACGATCACCGGGAAACCCTCGTAGAGCGCCTGTTCGCCGAAAGTGAAACGGAGCGAGCCGGTGAACGGGTGCGTCCCCACCGCGCCGAGCAGCAGCCCCAGCACCGCGGCGATCAACCCCTTCACCACCGAGCCGGTGCCGATCGCGCCGACCGTGCTCATCGCGAACACGACGATCCAGAAGAACTCGGCCGAGCGGATGTGAAGCGCCCAGGCCGCGACCGCGGGGGCGGCGAACAGCAGCACCAGCACGCCGATCTGCCCGCCGAAGAACGAAGCGGTGATCGCGCCGCCGAGCGCGAGCCCGGCCTTGCCCTGCTTTGTCATCTCGTAGCCGTCGAGCATCGTCGCGACGGCGGCCGGCGTGCCCGGCACGTTGATCAGGATCGATGAGATCGAGCCGCCGAAGATCGCGCCGCAATAGACGCCGCCGAGGAAGGAGAGGCCCTGCACCGCGTCCATGCCGAAGGTCAGTGGCACGAGCAGCGCGATCGAGAGCGTCGCCGACACGCCTGGCGTTGCGCCGAACAGGATGCCGAGCACCGCGCCGGCGAACACCAGCAGCAGGTTGATCGGGTGGAACGCCACCAGCGCGGCGTCGAACAGCAGCTCACCCATGGAGGTCGGTCTCCCGCGCGCGCGCGCCCATCAGAACAGCACCCCGTGCGGCAGCGGCACGCCGAGGAAGCGCTCGAACAGCACCCACGCGACCCCGAGCAGGCTCGCGCAGACGACGACCACGATCACGGGGCTGCGGATGCCAAGGAACAGCATGTGCGTGGTCAGGAACAGCGTGGCCGTGGCGAAGAAGCCGAGCACGGGAAGCAGCAGGGCGAAGCCCGTGAGGAACCCGATCGAGACGAGCACCCGGATGTCGCGCTCGGTCATTGCGGGCCTGCTTCTTCTGCGGCCTTGTCGTCGCGTCGCGCCGGCGGGCGCAGCAACGACTGCAGCAGCAGGACGATGCTGAGGGCGAGCAGCGCGTAGAGCATCCAGCGCGGCCAGATCGCCGCGCGTTCAGGATATTGAGCGGTCTCGGCGAAGCCGAGCCCGGCAAGTGTGATCAGGACGAGCGCGGCGACGCTGTCCACGCCCAGCCTGGCGAGGATCCGACGCATGTGGCTGATCTCCGAAGTTGGGCTCGCGCTGACGTTCGCCTCACCCGTCGGCAGGAGCGCGCCTGTGCCCCCGCCGACGGGTTGGCGATGGTGCTATTCGAGATATCCGCCTGCCTTGAAGAGTTGCAGCAGGTCCTGCACCGATTGCTGGTTCTGGCGCATGATCTCGCCGAACGCATCACCCACGCGCGGTTCGACGAGCGTGAGCTGGCGGCGCACGGCCTCCTCCTTGTAGGCGGGCTTGGCCATGGCGATCGCGAAGGCCTCGCGGTAGAGCTCGAGCAGTCGCGGCGGGATGCCGGCCGGACCCGCCCAGCCGCGCGTCGAGCCGAACATGCCGAGGTCGCGCCCGAGCGCCTCGTTGGTGGTCTGCACCTCCGGGACCAGGTCGTAGCGCGACTCCCAGAAGATCATCGAGTCGACCGCGGAACCCTTGACGTTCACGTAGTCCGAGACGTTGCCCATCATCAGCTCGACTTCCTTCGACAGGAAGGCGCGCTGGGCCGGTGCGCCGCCGGAATAGGGGATGAAGGTGAACTTCGCCCCCGTGGCGGCTTCCAGCGCATAGACCGCGAGATGATCGTCCGACAGCGGGCCGTCGGCGCCCACCGTGATGCTGCCGGGATCGCTCCGCGCCTTCTCGATCGCGCCGCGGATCGAGCGGCCCGGTGCGCGGTCGTTGGCGACCAGGATGTTCGGGTCGATCACGTTGACGCCGATCGGCACCAGCTTCTCGGTCCAGGGCGCGAAGGCCGGCTTGCGCGCGGCCTCAACGAGCGCGATCGCCGGCAGGTTGATGACGCCGATGGTCGAGCCGTCGGGGCGTGCGCGCGACATCGCCACCCAGCCGACCTCGCCGCCGGCGCCGGGAATGTTGCGCACGACGGTATTGGGCCGCCTTCCTGTCAGTTCCTCGATCGCGGCCTCCATGAACGGCAGGGCGGTGCGCACCAGGATGTCCGTGCCGCCGCCCGCGGCGTAGGCGACGATAGCCTCGATCGTTCCCGGAACGGTGACGTCGCTGAATTTCGGCTGCGCCTGGGCGCGCCGCACGAACGGTGCAAGCGCGAACCCGGCGGCCAGGGCCGATGTGACGAATCTCCGCTTCATGTCGTTCCTCCCTGTTACAGACCTGTTCCAATCCGGAGTGTTGCCGGATCAGCTCTCCCTTCTGGCCGCGATCTCCAGCGGCCGGCGGAAGGAGAGTCGCAGGCAGACTAACGGCAGGTTGCGCGGGTGTCATCTCCTGGCGCTACCATTGCCGCGACGGGCGATCGCGCGCCGCGAGACGTCACTCGGCGTCGGCCTCGCGCAGAACGCGCATCGCCGCGAGCAGCGTGCGCTCGTAGCGCGCGCGTTCGCGCGCTACCGCCTCGGGCGGCCAGTCGCGGAAGCCGCGCCCACTCTTCGCGCCGAGCCGCCCCTCTGCCACCAGGCGCGCGAGTGTGGCGCTCGGCGTCGTATCATTGCAGAGCGAGGAATAGATCGTGCGCGCGGCCGCGAGCTGGGTTTCCAGACCGGCGAGCTCCTTCTGCAGGATCGGCCCGGCAGCGAGATAGCGGAAGCCGAAGGCGTAGCGCACCGCCGCATCGACATCCTCGGCGGTGGCGAGTCCCTGGTCGATCACCGCGAAGGCCTCGCGCATCAGCGCGTGCTGGATGCGGTTGGCGAGGAAGCCGGGAACGTCGCGCGCGACCCGGATCGGCTTGCGCCCGAGCGCGGTCATGATCGCGGCGAGACGGTCGCACACCGCCGGATCGGTGTGCTCGCCCTGCACCACCTCGACACCAGGCACGAGATGGGCGGGCAGGAAGAAGTGCAGGTTCGCCATCCGCTCGCGCGTCGCGCAGTCGCCTGCGATGTCGGTGATGCGGAAGCCCGAGGCGTTGCTCGCGACCGGCACGTCCCGCGGCACGAGCCGGTCGAGCTCGACGAAGATCGCGCGCTTCAGCTCCAGCCGTTCCGGCGCCGCCTCGATCACGACCGCGGCGGAGGCGAAATCAACGGCATCCAGACGTTCGACCGCGGAGAGGGCGCTGACCGCGTCGGGCTCAGCCTCCAGCTGGCCGAGCGAGCTCCGCACGCGGGCACGCCGCTCGGGCGTGAGCCCGCCGGCCGGCTCGACCGCGGTGACGCGCCAGCCACCGGCGAGGAAGATTGCGGCGATGTCGCAGCCCATCAGGCCGAGACCGATGACAACGGCGTGGTCCGGTGCGGTCTGCTCCCGGGTCATGGATCAGGCACGCCGCGCGGCCGCGGTCGCCTCGCGGTCAAGCGTCGTGTCGGGCGCGAGCACGACGCCATAGACCTGCCGCGCCTCCTCCGCGGTGATCAATCCGTCGAGCACGTCGTCGCGCACCGCCGCGGGATCGCGCAGACGTGGCTCTCCATAGCCGCCGCCGGCCGGCCCCTCGCAGAGGAAGGTGTCGCCCGTGCGCACCGCCATGTGCGGCACCTTCGAGGGGAGGGGCTGCGTGCTGCCGTCGGCGCGGCGCAGCGTCAGCCGTGCCGGCGCGCCGTCATGTCCGCCGGCGAAACCCCAGGGCGCGAAACGGTGGCCCTCGCCCTCGACCGAGGCGCCGCCATCGACGAGGAAGCGGAACGAGCGCATGCTGCCCAGGCCACCGCGCCAGCGCCCCGCGCCGGCCACGCCTTCGCGCAGCGTGTAGCACTCGACACGCAGCGGCACGTGGGTCTCGATGTCCTCGATCGGGTTGTTGCGCGTGTTGGCGTAGAGCGTATCGACCGCGTCCATCCCGTCCGCGCCCGGGCGGCCGCCATAGCTGCCCTCGAAGATCTCCATGTGGACCCAGTGGCTGTTGCCCGTGAGACCTGAGAACGCGATCACCTTGAGGTTGCCGATCCCCGCGCTCACCTGCTCCGGCACCGCCTGAGCGAGCGCCTTCATCACCGTATCGGCGAGCTGGTTGCCGGGGCAGAACCGCGCGATAGTGGGCGCAGGGAACTCCGGGTTCGCGAGGCAGCCTTTCGGCGCGATGATCTCGATCGGCCGGGTCAGTCCCTCGTTGACCGGAATGTGTCCGTGCACCGCCGTGTCGAGCAGCACCGAGCGCACGGTGAGCCACACCGCGACATCGACCGTGCCGGTGAGCGGCATGTTGATCGGCCGGTCCTTCACCTGCGGCGCGGTGCCGGTGAGATCGACGACCAGCCCGTCGCCGCGCTTGGTCACCGTCGCGACGATCGGCAGTTCGCGCCGAGCGGGATCGGGATCGTCGAGATAGCCGTCGATGAAGGTCTCGGCGCGCCAGGTGCCGTCCGGCAGACGCGCGATCGCCTGGCGCATCAGCCGTTCGGCATGGTCCATCAGCGCCGCGCAGGCGGCGCGGAACACCGGCAGGCCCCACCGCGCGACCAGTTCCGCCATCCGCTCCGCACCGATCCGGCTCGCCGCGACCTGCGCCTCCATGTCGCCGACCACGAGCGCCGAGGCGCGCACGTTGTCGCGCAGAATCTGCCAGACCGCATCGTTGCGCACGCCCCGGTCGAATACCTTGATCGCCTTGAACTGCAGCCCCTCGGCATAGGCGTCGATCGCATCGACGATGCCGCAGGAGCCGGGTGTGAGCGCGCCGATATCGAGATGATGCGCGGTGGTCGCCGAGAACCCGACCAGCGTGTCGTCGTGGAACACCGGCACGATGAAGGCGACGTCCGGCCCGTGGCTTGCCCCGCCATAGGGGTCGTTGTGCATGATCACGTCGCCGGGCCGCACCGCCTCGCCGCGCGCGGCGAGTGCCGCCAGCATGTGCTTCACGTAGCCCGGGATCGGCCCCGACTGCAGCGGCGTGGACTGCGCGCTCTCGGCGAGCCCGCGTCCCTCCGCATCGACCAGGGCCGCGCCAAAATCCTCGCTCTCGCGAATGATCGAGGAGTAGGACATCCGCATCAGCTTGTAGCCGATCTCGACCGCGATATTCTCAAGCGCGCCTTGGATCACCGAGGCGGTGACGGGATCGATCGCGGTGTGCGCGCTGCGGTCGCTCATGCGGGCTCTCCCGTGGCGATGATCAGGTTGCCGGCCGCATCGACGACCGCCGTGGTACCAGGCGGAGCGACCGTGGTGCTGTCGGTCTGGAGGATGATCGCAGGGCCGGCGATCGCGGTGTCGAGCGGCAGGCGGTCGCGCGCGAGGAAGGCGGTGTCGCGCGTCTGCGGTCCCGCCGGGCCGGCAAACACCACAGGGCCGCGGTGCGTGAGCGCGCCGTCCATGCTGCCGGCGCGCGGCGGGCTCGGCCGGCCGAGCTTGGGGCGGGCGCCGGTGCCGATGACGCGCAGGTTCACGATCTCGATCGGGCTCTGCGAGAAGGCGTGGCCGTACTCGGTGCGGTGGCGCTCATGGAAGCGCGCGATCGCCGTGTCCAGCATCGCGCCGGTGGTCTCGCCGGGATCGACCGCGATGCGCAGCTCGTAGCCCTGGCCGACATAGCGGAGATCGGCCGCGCGCGCGAACGAGACGTCGGCGCGATCGATCCCGTCGGTGGCGAGCTGCGTGGCGATCGCGGCCTCCATCGCGGCGAAGTCGGCGGCGATGCGCGCCGGATCGAGCGCGCCCGAGACCTGAAAGCAGGTGCGCACGGCATCGTAGCGGAGATCGGTGGTGAGCAAGCCCATGGCCGAGGTGATGCCTGGATAGGGCGGCACCAGCACCTCGCGGATCGCGAGCGCTTGCGCGACCTCGACCGCATGCAGCGGGCCTGCGCCGCCGAACGCGACGAGTGCGAAGCCGCGCGGATCGATGCCCTTCTGCACGGTCCGGCTGCGGATCGCGTTCGCCATGTTGGCGTTCACGATGGTCAGGATGCCGAGCGCCGCCTGGTCGAGCCCGAGCCCGACCTCGGCGGCGAAGCGCTGCACGGCCGCCCGCGCCGCGCCCGCATCGAGCGCCATCGCGCCGCCGAGGAAGTTCGCCGGATCGAGCCGGCCGAGCACGATATTGGCGTCCGTCACGGTCGGCAGCGTGCCGCCGCGGCCGTAGGCAGCCGGTCCCGGCACCGCTCCTGCCGATTGCGGGCCGACGCGGAAGGCGCCGCCAGCGTCGAGCCGCGCGATCGAACCGCCGCCCGCGCCGATCGTGTGGATGTCGATCATGGGCGTCAGCAGCGGGAACCCCGCGATCCAGGTGTCGCGCGCGGTCGCCTCGACGAAGCGTCGGCCCGCGACGATGCCGATATCGGCCGAGGTGCCGCCCATGTCGAAGGTGATCACATCGCGCCGCCCCGACAGTCCGCCGGCCCAGATCCCGCCCAGCACGCCGGCGGCGGGGCCGGAGAGCATCGTCACCACCGGACGGTCGGAGACCATCGCTGCGGTCGCGACCCCACCATTCGAGGCCATGATGTGCAGATCGGCCGTCAGCCCGGCCGCGCGCATCCGCCCCTCGAGCCGGCGCACGTAGTCGCGCACGGGCGGGCCGACGAAGGCGTTCATCGCCGCGGTGGTGAAGCGTTCGAACTCGCGGAACTGCGGCGCCACGTCGGAGGAGAGGGTGACGAAGGCCTCCGCGTGCTCCTCCAGCACGAGATCGCGCGCGCGGCGTTCATGCACCGGATCGAGATAGGAGAACAGGAAGCAGATCGCGATCGAGGTGATGCCGGCGGCCTTCAGCGCGCGCGCGGCCGCGCGCACCTCGTCCTCGGCGAGCGGGGTGAGCACCTCGCCGCGCGGCGGGATCAGCCGCTCGGTCACCTCGTGGCGATGGCGGCGGCGGATCAGCGGCGTGTCCTGCCAGGGGATGCGCTGCTGGATCGAGTAGTGCTGCGGGCGCTGGTGCCGGCCGATATGGATCACGTCGCGATAGCCGCGTGTGGTGATCATGCCGCACTCGGCGCCGCGATGGGTGAGCGCCGCGTTGGTCGCGATGGTCGTGCCGTGCAGCACGTGATCGACGCGGCCGGAGGCGATGCCGGCGCGTTCGCAGACGCCGAGGATGCCCTCGATCACACCCCCGGACGGGTCGTCGGGCGTCGTCGAAACCTTGTGGATCGCGTTCAGCGCGCCGCCCGGCTCCGCGAGCACCAGGTCCGTGAACGTGCCACCGACATCGACACCGACCAGGATCATGACGCGGTGATCCTCCAGGCGCCAGCGACCGCAGGATCATGGCGCGAGCGCTGGTGCGGGTGCTGGTACGCGCGGTGCGCACCGATGGGCTGCTCAATCATGATGCCTCCGTCGGAGGTGCAATCATGCACGTCGTCGGCGACATGGGCCAGTCGCGAAGGGGCCACGCTACCGCCAGGACGCTAACCGTGAGGGACGTGCATCTCGGCGCCCCGGTCCCTTCGGACCGTGTGGCGCACGTGCTCGCCCCCTCGGACGGCTTCAGCGCTTTGGAGACGTGCTATGCACCGAGCTGGCAAGGGCGCCGGGATCATCTTGTCCGATGCGGAGCATCACGGCGCCAGGCCGTGGCCGAGCGACGGGCATGATCAGTACGGCATTGGGATATGGAGTGCGAATCTCGGCAAGGCCGTCATGGCCGAGAAGGGTACCGGCTTCGGCGACTTCGGCGATGTCGGGCCAGATCCGTCCCAGCCCAGCAGACTCTCCGCGAGCCAGGATCGTATGCGTGACGGTGACGACGCGAGCACGCTCGGCCGGTCGGGTAGGCACAAGCGGCGTCACGACGGCCGCGTCGATCATGCGAAGCCGGTCGAGCAGCCGGACTGCGGCCCGCACGGCGTTCAGCCCGGTCTCGGCGACCCAGTGCTGCCCGCACTCGACAACCACTCCGACCCGCGTTCCGGAGGTCATGCCGAGCCCGCCCCAGTCCCGCAGCCGGCCACCCCCGTCGTCGCGGACGACCAACCCCGGCCATCCGATCGAACAGGCGAACGTAGTCTTGCGAACCGGCCAGCCGGGCAATGTCATCGGCGGTGACGGTTGCTGGGTGGAGTGCAAGTCCAACAGCACGTCGACGCTGTCTATGAAGGGACGCAGTTCCCGCGCGCGATCGAGTTCGACCCTACGGTCAGCTCCGTTGAGCATGCTCGCCGCCCAGATGCGGTTCATGTCGTGATCAATGTAGAATGCCTGGTTTGGCGCGGCCGGGTCCCAACGCTCGTGCGCGCGCCAGTTGTTGAACAGCAGCGACAATCGCCCGCGCACGGGCCGCAGCCGCGTGCGCAGGAGCAGATCGAGCGCGTAGCTGCCGCAGATCTCATCGCCATGGGTGAGCGCGACCAGCGCGACATGCGGTCCGGGCTCTGATGCCTCGAAGCTCCAGAGATAGGGAATCCCGGTGTTCCCTCTTGCCCAGGGGCCGATCGGCACGGGTGCGGTCTCAATAGGAAAGCCGTGCGCATGGGGCGGCGTCGGGTTAAACGGTCTCGGATAGTACGCCGAGGCAGGATCGCCGACATCGCTGCGCGGTGCGGTGTTCTGCTCGCCGGTCTGGTGTTGCATGTGATCACATTAGTGCCTAGCATTAGCTAAATCTAGAACGGCTCGCGCAAACCGGGTAGGGGAGGGAGACGAAGATGAGGAAGCAGGCTGGTCCGTCCGGCAGTCCGATGCGTCTGTCGCGTCGCGCCCTTGCCGGTGTAGCGATCGGCTCAATCGGCACAGCCGTCGGCGCGCCCGGGATCCTGCGCGCACAACAGGGAGCGGCGCCACGCACGCTGAACATCGCGGCCGCCGCAGAGCCGACCTCGCTCGACCCCCATTTCCAGGACCACGACCCGACCATCAATGTGCAGCGGCACATCTACGAGTACCTCGTGGGGCAGGGACCGAGGATGGAACTGATCCCGGAACTCGCCGAGAGCTGGCGGACGAAGGATCCGTTGACCTGGGAGTTCAGGCTGCGCCGCGGGGTGGTGTGGCATGACGGCGCGCCGTTCACTGCGGCCGACGTGATCGCCTCGTTCCGCAGGGTACCGACCGTCGAGAACAGCCCATCCTCGTTCGTGCCCTATGTGCGTCAGATCATCGCCATGGAAGCCGAGAACGATCACACCCTGGTGCTTCGCACGGCGACGCCGTTCCCGCTGATGCCGAACTACATGGGTGCGGTGATGATCGTACCTGCACGTCTCGCGGCGGCGAAGACCTCCGACTTCAACACCATGGCGGCGGCGATCGGCACCGGACCGTATCGGGTCGTTGAGTACATTCGCGGGCAGCGCATCGTGCTGGAGGCGAACCCGCGTTACTGGGGAGAGCCGCTGCCTTACGCGCGGGTCGTGTTCCGCCCGATCACGGCCACTGGCTCGCGCGTCGCCGCACTGCTGTCGGGCGATGTCGATCTGATCGAACAGCCGCCGCCTGTTGACATCCCCGCACTTCGCGGCAATCCAGCGGTGCGCGTGTGGGAGAGCGTCGGCAATCGCATCGTTTACTTCGGACTCGACTTCCACCGCGAGCGTGCCGTCGGCGTGGCGGCGCATGACGGGAGTCCGATCCCCAATCCGTTCCGGGACCTGCGCGTCCGTCAAGCGCTCAGTCTCGCGATCAACCGCGATGCGATTTGCGCCAGGGTGATGGAGGGCCTCGCCTTCCCGGCGAACCAGATGGTCTCGGCCGGTGTGTTCGGCCATGAGCCGGCCATTCCTGCACCGTCGTTTGACCCGGACCGTGCCAGGCGCCTGCTTGCCGAGGCCGGCTATCCCGAAGGCTTCCGCATGGCCATTCACGGCACGTCGGACCGGTTGGTGAACGACGAGAAGGTGCTGCAGGCGCTCGCACAGATGTTCGCGCGCATCGGCGTCCGCGCCGAGGTCGACGCGATGCTTTCCACCGCCTTCTTCCCGCGCGTCAATCGACTGGAGTTCAGCTTCTTCTTCAACTCCTGGGGCGCAGGCTCGTCGGGCGGCGTGACGACGATCCGGACCGCGCTGGCCACATACGATGACGCAAGAGGGATGGGGCGTGGCAATCGCGGCCGCTACTCGAACCCGGAGGTGGACCGGCGGATTCACGTCGCGCTCGAGACGATCGAGGATGCCGAGCGGGAGCGCCTGATCCGGGAGGCGACTGCGCAGGCGATGGCCGATGTCGCGGTGATCCCAACGCACTGGACCAAGAACTTGTGGGCAAGCCGTGCGAGCGTTGCCTACGAGCCGCGCGTGGACGGGTTCACGCTCGCGACCAAGATGCGCCCTGCTTCGTGAGCGGCCGATGCTCGCGCATGCTGATCGGCCCTGGTTCCTCACGCGCTACGACACGGGCGTCACGCCATACTGGGCCCTGCAGGCGGAGCCGCGCGTAGGCTATCGTCTGTGCGTTCCGCGTGGTTACGATCCGGGCGGGACATCGCGGCATCGGCTGCTGGTCGCGCTGCACGGCTCGATGCGTGAGGACCATGCGGTGCCGTTCCAGAGCCTCGTCGGGGCGACCGGTGCGATCGTGCTGGCGCCGATGTTCCCTGGGGGATTGGCGATCCCGGGAGACCTCGACGCCTACAAGTTCCTCCGCTTCGAGGGCTTTGCCTGCGACCGCCTGCTGTTCACGATGATCGCCGAGGTCGCACGCAAATACCGCCTTGAGTGCGATGGCACTCGCTTCGCGCTGTTCGGCTTCTCGGGAGGGGCGCAGTTCGCGCACCGCTTCCTGTATCTCTACCCCGAGCACCTCCGCGCGGTGTCGCTGGCGGCTCCAGGGCTCATCACGCTGCTCGACGACCGCCTTCCGTGGTGGGTCGGTACCGGCGGGATGGCGGCGGCGTTCGGGGCAAGGCGGATCGACCGGGCCGCGGTCGCGCGCGTGCCAGTGCAGATCGTCGTCGGATCGGCCGACGACGATCCGACCGAGATCGCGATCCGCGAGGGGGCACATGACTGGATGCCCGGCGTCAACGATGCCGGGCCGACACGGCTTGATCGGGCCACAGCCCTCGTCGCGAGCCTCAGCGATGCCGGCCTGACCGTGCGGCAGGACGTCGTGCAAGGCGCCGGGCATGACCACCTGGCGCTGATCCCTGCCGCAACCGCGTTCCTCGTCGCAGTCCTTTCCCACCCGTTCCAGGAGGCATCCGGATGACCGATGGCCCGAGACGCTCCATCCCCGCGCAGGGCCGCCCCTGGGAGGAGTTGAAGGCCGAACTGGAGGCCGCGAAGAGAACAGACTTCTCGTGGCGCGAAGGGCGGATGGCGCTCTACTTCTATTACCTCAACGAGGAGGTGAAGCGCGTCCAGCAGGAGGCCTATCTCGCCTACTGGACCGAGAACGCGATGGGCCAGCGCGCATTCCCCAGCATGAAGACACTGGAGGACGATGTGATCGCGATGGGCCTCGATCTGCTGCACGCGCCGCCCGAGGCGACCGCCACTTTCACTTCGGGCGGTACCGAGAGCATCCTGCTCGCGATCAAGACCGCGCGCGACTGGGCGCGGGAGACCAAGGGCATTACCGCGCCCAACATGGTGCTGCCGCGCACGGCGCACCCGGCCTTCGACCGCGCCGCCGAGTATTTCGGCGTGAACGCGATCCGCGTACCGACGACCCGCAACGATTTCCGCGCCGACGTCGCAGCAATGGCGGATCGGATCGACGTGAACACGATCCTGCTGCTCGGCAGCGCACCAAACTACCCATTCGGCGTGTTCGACCCGATCCGCGAGATCGCGGATCTGGCGCAGGAACGAGGCCTCTGGATGCATGTGGATGCCTGCGTGGGCGGTTTCCTCGCTCCCTTCGTGCGCCGGCTCGGCCACGAGATCCCCGAGTTTGACTTCTCGGTTACTGGTGTCACCTCGATCTCGGCGGATCTGCACAAGTACGGCTATGCCCCGAAGGGTGCCTCGTTGGTGCTGCTCCGCGACCGTGCCCTGCAGAGGCACCAGACCTTCACCTTCAGCGGCTGGGAGCGCGGGACCTACGCCTCTAACACGGTGCAGGGCACACGCGCGGGTGGCGCGGTGGCTGCTGCCTGGGCCGTGATGAACTTCCTGGGCCAAGATGGCTACACGCACTGGGCGCGCGTGATCATGGACACGGTGGAGAAGCTCACGCGCGGCATCAACGCGATCCCCGGTCTCGCGGTACTGGAGCCGCACGAGCTGTGCATCTTCGTCTACCGCTCCAGCGACCCAGCGATTGATATCGGCCTGGTCGCTGAGGCGATGACGCGACGCGGCTGGTTCGTCGGCCGCCAGGTCGAGCCGCCGGGCATCCACATGCATCTCAATCCGGTGCACGCGGAGACGGCGGATCTCTATCTCGCCAATCTCGCCGCATCGGTGGCCGATGTGCGCGAGGCCGGCACGCGCGCCCGCGCGGCCGAGCATGCCGGACAGACCTACTGACAACAACGTCAACGGGAGAGGGAGAACGTACATGATGCGCAGAACGGTATTGGCAGTGGCGGCGCTGCTCGGCCTTGGTGCCGCGGGCGAAGCGGCGGCGCAGGCCGCGCCTGATCAGCTCAAGACGATCCGTGACCGCGGCGTGTTCCGCTGCGGCGTCTATGAGAACGTCCCCGGCCTTTCAGCCCTCGACGCTCAGGGCAACCGGGTCGGTTTCGATGTCGACTACTGCCGCGCGATGGCGGCGGCCATCCTTGGCGACGGGACCAACGTCGAGTTCCGAACCATGACGCTCGCCCAGGGCATCCCGGCGCTCAAGTCGGGTGAGGTGGACATGATTGCGCTCGCGCTGACCTACACGATCCAGCGCGACACCGAGCTCGGCCTCGATTTCGTCGGCCCCACGCTCTACTCCGGGCACGCGTTCATGGTGCACAAGCGCTCCGGCGCGGCTAAGCTCGCCGATCTGAATGGCGCGACGATCTGTCTGGTCGCCGGCGGCATCACCGACAGTATGATCTCGGACTACTTCCGCGCCCGCAGCATGACCTTCCGCCCCGTGGCGATCGAGAACACGACGCAGATGTACGCGCTCTATGAGGAGGGCCGCTGCGACGTTGTCACCTCCGAGGTGCCGTTCCTCGGAATGCGCCGGTCGCGCTTGCGCAATCCGGCTGATCACCTGATCCTGCCCGAGATCTTCGCCAAATCGCATATGGGTCCGATCGTGCGCGACGATGACCGGGCCTACAGCCACGTCGCGCGCTGGGTGCATTTCGCGCTGGTGAATGCCGAGGAGATGGGGATCACGCAGGAGAACGTCGCCAACATGGCGTCCGAGAGCCGCGATCCGGCGATCCGCCGCTTTCTCGGCGTCGAGGGCGAGATCGGCGCGAAAATGGGTCTCGCCAACGACTTCACGCAGAGGATCGTCGCCGCGGTGGGCAACTACGGCGAGATCTTCGACCGGCACTACGGCGAGAAGTCGGTAATCAAGCTGCCGCGGGGGCTCAACGCACTCGCCCTCGACGGCGGACTGCAATGGTCGCCCACCTGGCGATGATGTCGTTGCCCACCGCCCGGGCCATGCGGGCGGGATGAACGGCCTCGCGGCAGTCTGGCTCCGCCCCGGTGTGCGCGCTGCGGTCTGGCAGACGCTCGCCGGTGCGGTGGTGATCGCTGGCGTGCTGTGGGTGGCCGCCAACATCTCCGGCAACGTGGCGCGCCGCGGCCTCGACATCGACTTCGGGTTTCTTGCAGGGCGTGCCAGCTTCGAGTTCGGCGAAAACCTGGTGGGCTATCGCGCCGGTGACAGTTTCCTCGTGGCGTTCCTCGCGGGTCTCGCCAACACGCTGCTGGTCGCCATGCTCGGAATCATGCTGACGACGATCGTCGCGATGATTCTGTCTCTCGCGCGGCTGTCGCCGAACCGGCTGCTGTCGCGCCTCGCCTGGGGCTGGATCGAGGCGGTGCGCAATACGCCACTGCTGCTGCAACTGCTGTTCTGGCACCAGCTCGCCATCCGCGCCCTGCCAGGACCGCACCAGGCGTGGGCGGTAATGCCCGGCGTGTTCCTGTCCAATCGCGGCCTGGTCTTCCCCGCGCTCGACTGGCAGCCGGCGATGGGTGTTGCGCTTGCAGCGTTCGTCGCCTGCACGGCCGGGGCGGTACTGATGCGCCGTGCCGCGCTCGCGCGGGGCGCCGGCGCGGCGCTGCGCACCGTGGTGATGTTTGCGCTCGCCCTGACGCTGCCGGTGCTGCTGTTCCTCGCGATTGCCGAACCGCTCGAGGGCAGCGTGCCGACACTGCGCGGCTTCAACTTCCAGGGCGGCGTCTCGGTCAGTCCCGAGTTCGTCGCTTTGCTGGCCGGCCTCGTGGTCTATCAGGCCGGTTTCATGGCCGAGACGATCCGGTCGGGGATCCTCGGCGTCCCGAAAGGGCAGGTGGAGGCGGCCGCCTCGCTCGGCCTGGCGCGCGGGCAGCAGCTTCGTCGCGTGGTTCTCCCCCAGGCGCTCTGGATCATCGTGCCGCCAGTGACCAGCCAGTATCTGAGCCTGACCAAGAATTCTTCGCTCGCTGTGGCGATCGGGTACCCGGATCTGGTGCGCGTCTCACAGGTGACGATCAGCGAAACCGGCCGTGCGGTCGAGTGCATCACGATCTTGCTGCTGGTCTACCTGTCGCTTTCGCTGTTCACTGCGTTCCTGATGAATCTCTACAACCGCCATCTGATGCGGCGGCGCGGCTGATGGATAGCTCCGCCGTCGCGCTCTCCGTGGCGCGTCCACCCCCCGCGGTCGCGCGGCGGCGCTTCGGCGTCCTCGCAGGACTGTTCGATACGTGGCCGAATGCGGCCGTTACGCTGCTGCTCGTGTGGCTGCTGGTCCGCATCGGCATCGCGATGTGGGACTGGGCGTTCGCACGCGGTGTCTGGCAGGCGGAGACGGCCGAGCAGTGTGCGCGGACGGGCGGACTGTGCTGGGCGTTCCTCGCCGACCGCTGGCGGCTGATCCTGTTCGGCCCCTATCCCTACGCGCAGCAATGGCGGCCAGCCCTTGCGATGGTGCTGTTCGCGCTGCTGCTTGGTGCCTCGCTCGCGCCGGCGATGTGGGCGGCGCGACGGACACGGCTGCTTCTGGCACTCGCCTGGCCATGCGTGATCCTCACCATCGCGGCCCTGCTTTGGGGCGGCCTGCTCGGGCTCGTGCCTGTGCCGTCGCGGCTCTGGGGCGGACTGCCGCTGACGATGATTCTGGCTTCGGTCGGCGTCTCCGGCGCGTTCGTTCTGGCGATTCTGCTCGCGCTCGGGCGGCGCTCCGACATGCCCGTGCTCCGTGCGGTCTGTACGGCGTTCATCGAGTTCTTTCGCGGGGTCCCGCTGGTGGCGCTGCTGTTCCTTGCCTCGGTGCTGTTCCCCTACTTCGTTCCGCCGGACTGGACGATGGACGTGCTCCTGCGCGCGCAGATCGCGTTTGCGCTGTTCTTCGCCGCCTACATGGCCGAGGCGATCCGCGGCGGCCTCCAGGCGATCCCGAACGGCCAGTACGCCGCGTGCGAGAGCCTCGGGCTCAGCTATTGGCAGGCGCAGCGGCGTATTATCCTGCCACAGGCCCTGCGCATCGTGATCCCGTCACTCGTCAACATCTTCATCGCCGCATTCAAGGACACCTCGCTGGTGGTCGTGATCTCGATGATGGACCTGCTCGGTGCCGCCAACGCGTCTACGGCGGAGGCGAAATGGTGGGGGCTCTACATCGAGCCCTACCTGTTCGTCGCGTTGATCTATCTGGCGATCTGCGCGGTGATCTCGACCTACAGCCGCGGGTTGGAGCGTCGGCTCGGGGTGAGCGAGCGATGAGCGCGGTCGTGTCCATGCGGTCGGTGATCAAGCGCTATGGCGTGCTGACCGTGCTCGACCGTGTCTCGCTGGAAGTGGCACGCGGCGAACGCATCGTCATTTGCGGCCCGTCGGGCTCGGGCAAGTCGACGCTGATCTCCTGCGTCAACGGCTTGGTGGACCACGACTCGGGGCGCATCGTCGTCGACGGGATCGAGGCCAGCCGCGCTGCCGGCACGCTGCCAGCCGTGCGCAGGCGCGTCGCGATGGTGTTCCAGCAGTTCAACTTGTTCCCACACCTGACGGCGCTGGAGAACTGCACGGTCGGGCCGGAGCTGGCGCTCGGCATCGGCAGGGCCGAGGCGCGCGAGAGCGCGATGACCCTGCTCGAGCGCGTGCGCATCCCCGAGCAGGCGCACAAGTACCCGGCGCAGCTCTCCGGTGGGCAGCAGCAGCGCGTCGCGATTGCGCGTGCACTGGCGATGCGGCCTCAGGTGATGCTGTTCGACGAACCAACCTCGGCGCTCGACCCGGAGATGATTCGCGAGGTGCTGGACGTGATGGTGGAACTGGCGGATACCGGCATCACCATGATCGTCGTGACGCACGAGATGGGCTTCGCGCGCGAGGTCGCGCACAGAATCCTGTTCATGGATTTCGGCCAGGTGCTGCAGGACGACCCGCCCGAGTGCTTCTTTGCCTCCCCCGCGACCGAGCGCGTACGCGAGTTCCTCGCGCATATCCTGCGCCGGGACGCGCCCGCGTGACCGGGCGGCCCTACGCGGTGTTCACCGTGGTCGAGCACACCACCCTGCGCGACCACGCCTATGCGCGACTGCGCGAGGCGCTGATGACGGGGCGGTTCGATCCGGGTGAGCATCTGACCATCCGGGGCCTCGCCGCGGCGTTCGGCGTCAGCCCCACGCCGATCCGCGAGGCGGTCGGAAGGCTCGCCGCCGAGGGCGCGATCGAGGCCGAGGCGAACAAGTGGATGCGCGTACCGCGCCTCTCCGCCGAGGAGCTGCGCGAACTGCGCGACATCCGGGTGGCGCTGGAGGGCCTCGCGACCGAGCGTGCGGCCGCGCTGATCACACCGCGTGAGCTCGCCGAGGTAGAACGGTTTGACGCCGAGATCGTCGCCCTTCGGCCGAGCGGCGATTGGAAAGCGATGATGGCGCGCATCAGCCGGCTGCATTTCGCGATCTATCGGGCCTCGCGCATGCCTGCACTGGTGCGCATGATCGAGGGGTTGTGGCTGCGCGCCGCCCCGCAGGCGACGCG
>NZ_JBHYDW010000073.1:0-956 GCF_051860475.1 Elioraea sp.
GGGTTGGCGAGGAGCCCGTCCGCCGCCAGCCTCCCGACAGGGTCATATCATGCCGCCGGGGCGGCACGCCAACCCCGGCCGGCAGGGCAGAGCCGCGCCTGGCGTCAGGGGGTCAGTTGCACCCGCCGGGCAGGCGCTCGAACTCGACGAGCCGGCCGGCGACGGCGAATTCGATGAAGTCCATCTTCAACTCGTCCGCGACGCCGTTCTCGAAGTAGCGGATGCCCACCTCGTACTCGGGCTGGCCGGTGCCGCCCGGGGCGAAGAACGCGATCCGCACCCGCCACGACTCGACGTCGCGCAGCGAGGCGAAGCCGACCGCGGGGTCGGCCGGCAGGTGGCCGGCGATCACGGTGTTGGTGTCCTGCGGTCCGTCCTCGGAGGTCCCGTCGAACACCGGGACGGCCATCACCCGATCCCCGCGCCGCGCCGCCTCGAGCAGCCGCCGGGTGTGCATCATCGGGAAGAGCGTGCCGCGCGGCAGCGCGATCTCGCGCGCCTCCGGCTGGGTGAGCCGCGCCGTGCCGGACCCGCCGGGCGCGTCGAGCGTGGCCTCGCC
The DNA here is from genome assembly GCF_051860475.1 of Elioraea sp. Classification (NCBI taxonomy): domain Bacteria; kingdom Pseudomonadati; phylum Pseudomonadota; class Alphaproteobacteria; order Acetobacterales; family Elioraeaceae; genus Elioraea; species Elioraea sp. The sequence continues at coordinate 560 of NZ_JBHYDW010000073.1, forward strand.
GACCAGCGTCTTGGTGACCGTCCCATCGGTCGCCTGGCGCAGGCGGAACCGCAGGCGGGAGCCGTCGCGGTCCTCCCAGGTCGCGTAGTCCGACGCCATCTCGTAGGCCTGCCCGCTGCGTGCCACCACCTGGAGTGTGAAGCGCTGCTGCACCGTCCAGGCGCCGCAGCGATCGACCACCTCGTAGAGCATCGCGCCGTTGGCGCTCTCGACGTCCTGGTTGGGCCGCGACGGATCGAGCACGAGCCGGTAGGCGGCGCGGTGCGAGGTCAGCTCGATTGCGGCCGCCGGTGGAGCAGCGACGGCGAGGGCAACGGCGACGAGGGCGGCCGGGCGGAGGGGCAAACGCATCTGCGGAGTCCCATGGGGAATGGCGCGGAGACACTACGGGAGCCGG
>NZ_JBHYDW010000073.1:966-21985 GCF_051860475.1 Elioraea sp.
CGCGTGCGGCAGACCCTGCCGGGCGGATCGGGCCGACCGCGCGCCGCAACGGGGGTTTCGGGCGGTCTGGGCGGTGGCATGGCGATTGCCAGGATGCCGAGTGCGAGACCTTTTCCCCGCACGGCTCAATTGACCGCCTCGGCTCTACTACCTATGGTCGCACGTCGGGCTCTGTAACGCGTCCAACGGTGGAAGCCGGGCGGCACTCCGGAAGGTGCCTTATGCCGCTCGACACACTCCCCCCGCCTGCCGACCGCGTTGCTGCCCGCAGTCCGCGGCCGGGGCGCGACCGCCTTCTGCCCGAGACGTGGTGGAGCGCGCCGGTGGCCAAGCCGAGCAGCGACGAGACCGATCCGTTGACCGGGCTGTGCAACCGGCAGGGCCTGCTGCGCCGGCTCGAGGACCGCCTGGAGGCCGCGCGGCGCAACGGCGAGGTCGGCGCGGTGATCTTCTGCGACCTCGAGGCGCTCGGCGTGATCGGCGAGCGGTTCGGGCCCGCGGCGGGCGAGGCGGCGCTGCGCGTCGCCGGCGAGGCAATCGCGGACGCGGTGCGCGGCATCGACTCGGTGGGGCGGATCGACGGCGGTGCCTTCGCGGTGCTGCTCGGCCGGGTCGCCGCCGACCAGGCGCTCGCGATCGCCGCGCGGGTCAGCACCGAGGTCCGCGGCCGCCGACTGACCTGGGATGAGATGACCGTTCCAGTCGCGGTCTCCGTCGGGATCACCACCTTCACCGGCAGCGAGCAGGCCGAGGCCCTGCTCAACCGCGGCGAGCGCGGCCCCCGCGCCTCCGACGCGGCCTGATCAGCCCTTCTTCACCGGCGGCAGGTCGAGCCGGATGTAAAGTTCCTTCAGCCGCTCGGGCGGCACCGGTGCCGGCGCCCCCATCATCAGATCCTCGGCCTGCTGGTTCATCGGGAACAGGATGACTTCCCGGATGTTCGGCTCGTCGGCGAGCAGCATGACGATCCGGTCGATCCCCGGCGCCGAGCCCCCGTGCGGCGGCGCGCCGTAGCGGAACGCGTTCAGCATGCCGCCGAACCGCGCCTCCACCTCCTCCTGCGGATAGCCCGCGATCTCGAAGGCGCGGATCATGATGTCGGGGCGGTGGTTGCGGATCGCGCCCGAGGAGAGTTCCACGCCGTTGCAGACGATGTCGTACTGGAACGCCTTGATGGCGAGCGGGTCCATCGAGTTCAGCGCCTCGAGCCCGCCCTGCGGCATCGAGAACGGGTTGTGGCTGAACTCGATCGCGCCGGTGTCCTCGTTGCGCTCGTACATCGGGAAGTCGGTGATCCAGCAGAAGCGGAATGCGTCCGGCTCGATCAGGTCGAGCTCGGCGGCGATGCGCGTGCGCACCTTGCCGGCGAAGGACGCGGCCGCCGCCGGCCTGTCGCAGGCGAAGAACACCGCATCGCCGTCGGTAAGGTCGAAGGCGGCCTTGATCATGGCCGCGCGTGCGGTTTCGAGGTTGCGCGCGATCGGCCCCTTGGCCTCGCCGCCCTCGAAGGTGATGTAGCCAAGGCCGCCCGCGCCTTCGCTGCGCGCCCACTCGTTCAGCTTGTCGAAGAAGCTGCGCGGCCGGGATGCGGCACCGGGGGCCGGGATCGCGCGCACCACCGAGCCCGCCTCGATCGCGCGCGCGAACAGGCCGAACCCGCCGCCGGCGAACGCGTCCGTGACGTCCTTGATGCGCAGCGGATTGCGCAGGTCCGGCTTGTCCGAGCCGAACTCCAGCATCGCCTGGTCATACGGGATGCGCGGGAAGGGCGGCGGCGTCACCGCGCGCCCGTCGGCGAACTCCTCGAACACGCCGGCGAGCACGGGCTCGACCGCGGCGAACACGTCCTCCTGGGTGACGTAGCTCATCTCGAAGTCGAGCTGGTAGAACTCGCCCGGGGACCGATCCGCGCGGCTCGCCTCGTCGCGGAAGCAGGGCGCGATCTGGAAGTAGCGGTCGAACCCCGCGACCATGCAGAGCTGCTTGAACTGCTGTGGTGCCTGGGGCAGCGCGTAGAACTTGCCTGGGTGCAGGCGCGAGGGGACGAGGAAGTCGCGCGCCCCCTCGGGGCTGGAGGCGGTCAGGATCGGCGTCTGGAACTCGATGAAGCCCTGCTCGATCATGCGCCGGCGGATCGAGGCGATCACGGCGCTGCGCAGCACGATGTTCCGGTGCACGCGCTCGCGGCGGAGATCGATGAAGCGGTAGCGGAGCCTGAGCTCCTCGGGGAATTCGGCATCGCCCGCCACCTGGATCGGCAGCACCTCGGCGGCAGACTGCACCTCGAGTTCCGCGGCGCGGAGCTCGATCTCGCCCGTGGGCAGCTTCTGGTTCACGGTATCGGGCGTGCGCCGCACCACCGTGCCGGTGACGGTGATCACGCTCTCGGGCCGCACCCGCTCGGCCTCGGGCAGCAGCGGCGAGCCCGCGTCGATCACCACCTGGGTCAGGCCGTAATGGTCGCGCAGGTCGATGAACAGCAGCCCCCCGTGGTCGCGCTTGCGATGCACCCATCCCGAGAGACGCGCGGTCTGGCCGGCATGCTCGGCGCGGAGCGCGCCGCAGGTATGGGTGCGGTAGGGGTGCATGGGGCGACCGATCCGGCGCGTGGTACAGGGGTCGCGAAGGAACCGGCCGCGGGGCGGGAAGTCAAGAAGTGGGCGTGAAGCACCTGCCCCTTCACCTTTTGGGCCGCGTCTTCTGTGTGGGGTTCGCGGCATGCGGCGGACGGGAGACCGCACGCCCTGAGGGCCACCAAGCCTGTGGTTGAGCGAGGGTCTTCCCCCGCGCTTCCATCGATCCCGACCAGTCGCTCGGGTGGCCACACGGCGAGCCGGCCCACCCCTGCCCCCTTCCGTTCGGGTGAGGGAGGGAGCACGGGGCTTGGCGAACGCTACCCGAACACCTCGCCGAAGGTCGCGATCAGCGCCGTGTCCACCTCCGCCATGGACGCGGTGATGCCGAGGGCCGCGAGGCTGGTCACGCCGTGCCCGCGCACGCCGCAGGGCACGATGCCGCCGAAATGCGACAGGTCCGGCTCGACGTTCAGGGCGAAGCCGTGCCACGTCACCCAGCGCGTCACCCGTACGCCGATCGCGCCGATCTTCGCCTCGGTGCCAGCGCGCCGGTCCGGCACCCAGAGACCTATGCGGTCGGCCCGTGTCTCGGCCCGCACGCCGAGCCGCTCCAGCGCCGCGATCAGCCAGGCCTCCAGCCCGTGCACATAGGCGCGCACATCCGGGCCGCGGCGCCGCAGGTCGAGCATGACGTAGCCGACCCGCTGGCCCGGGCCGTGATAGGTCCACTGCCCACCCCGCCCGGCGCGGACGGTCGGGAAGCCGAACGGATTGAACAGGTCCTCGTCCCGCGCGCTGGTGCCGGCCGTGTACAGCGGCGGATGCTCGACCAGCCAGACGCATTCGGGTGCGGCGCCGGCATGGATCGCCGCGACCCGCGCCTGCATCGCCGCGACCGCTTCCGGGTAGGGCGTGAGCCCCTCGGCGATGCGCCATTCCAGCGCGCTGGCCGGCGTTGCGGGTGCGAGGTCCATCCGCTATACCGCCGCCCTCGGCTGGCGGCGCGGTCGTGGCGGAACTGGTAGACGCGCAAGCTTGAGGTGCTTGTGGGGGAAACCCCGTGGAAGTTCGAGTCTTCTCGACCGCACCAGCCGCTCCTCGACAATCCTGCTTCGACGCCCCGTGCTGGGTTCCCTAGCGCGATCGGCGCCGTGTGTCGAAGGCCGGCGCGGCGAGCCCGTCCTACGATGCGAACGGCAACCTGATCGGCGACGGCTCGGCGAGCTACCGCTACGATGCGCAGAACCGTCTGGTGGGGTTCACGCAGGGGTCGGTGGTGGTGAGCTACGACTACGACGTGGAGGGCCGCCGGGCGAGCCGGACGGAGGGCGGGACGACGAGGCGCTCGCTGTACGCGCTGGGCCAGGAGATCGCGGAGTACGCGGACGGGGTGCTGGCGGCGCGGCACGTGCCGGGCCCTGGGCTGGACGAGCCCTTGGCGACGGTGACGGGCGCGCCGGGGTCGCGGGTGCGGGCGTGGTACCACACGGACGCGCAGGGCTCTGTGATCGCGCGCAGCGACGGGTCTGGTGCGGTGCCGGCCGGGGAGCGGTTCAGCTACACGCCGTATGGCGTGGCGGGGTCCGGCTCGGGCTCGGCCTCTGCGTTCCGGTTCGTGGGTCGTCGGCTGGAGCCCCCGGTGGGGCTCTACGACATGCGCGCGCGGGTCTATGCGCCCGGGCTCGGGCGGTTCCTCCAGCCCGACCCGATCGGCACCGACGGCGGCATCAATCTGTATGCCTATGTGCGCAATGATCCGCTGAACCAGGCGGATCCGACCGGACTGTTCGCGCATGCCATCGCCGGGGCCATCATTGGTGTCGGCGTTGAGGCCGTGGCGCAATTGGTCCTGCATGGGCAGATCCAATCCTGGGCCACGATCGGGACGGCGGGGCTCGCTGGAGCGGCATCGGGCGGAACAAGCGCGGTCACGCAGGGGATGTCCCTGACGAGCAGGATCGCCTTCAACAGCTATGCGAATGCCCAGATCGGCGGAGCGCTCTACGTTTCGAATCAGATCGGAAGCAACGTTGCGCCAGGGGCATTCGGAGCGCCGACTCCCTTCTCCGGTGGAGCGATGGGCGTGTATGCGGCTGGCCAAGCACTCGGTGGCGCGCTGGGCGCCGTTGCAGGTGCGTTTGGAGCTCGTGGTGTCGATGCCATCTTTCGTTCGCCGGTCGTAACCCGTGCAGCAGAGTTGCTCGGTGGCATCGCCGGGCAGTTGGGTGTTGGTCTTGGGCAAGCTGCGGTCCTAAACCGACTTCAATCTCCCACTCCTGCTGCCGCTCCTGCAGCTGCTCGTGGCCCGACAGTTCCGACCGACGGTCTCTATATCGGACAATACGCGTTTGGGCTCAAATAGACGCAAATGGCATGCAAATGGCGAGATCGTACTTGATTATTTTTTGGGGATTTATTCTATCTTCCAAGATAATTGCGTCTTCGTGCTTTCGATTTGTGTGCATATGCGCCGTTGGCGCCGCTGTTGGGTTTTCCGTATATATTTCGTGGGTGTTTGTTCAGTGGTTATTCGGGTTCGGCGTGCTGCCTCTTTCTATTCTGTATGTCTTGTTAGGCTTTGGAATTGCTTCTGGAGGTTGTATTCTCTTTTATCTTTCTGCCGTCGCCCTGAAGGCGGCCTCTAGGAAACGCGCTTTAAGTATGAAGGATATTTCCCTACTACCTCTGTTGTCTGTACGCCAGTTAATCGACGAAGGTTTCGAGTTATCCAAGGAAGAACGTGTACGACGAAAGTAGCACATCCAATCTGGGAGACACGACCCGCCTGGGCGGGTATGTGTACGACACGGCGTCGCGGCGGCGCTCGCTGGACCGGCACACCGGGGCGGTGACGCGCTGGGCCTGGCGTCCTGACGGTCTGGTGCAGGACCTCGAACACAGCTTCGCCAGCGGCACGCCGGTCCGCTTCACGTATCTGTACAACCGCGAGGGCGGGGTGCCGGCGCGGCTGCTGAACGATGCGGCGTACCAGGCGACACTGGCCTTGCAGGCGAGCACCGGCTACACCGCGAACGCGCTGACGCCAGCCCGTGCGCCATGGGGGTCGCCCCGCCTCGCTCCACGCGCTATGGCGGTACGATAGAACGGACCTGGAGTGAGGGAACACCCGATGGAGCGCGAGGATTTCCGCAAGGCGGCACTCGACTACCACCGCCTGCCCAGGCCCGGAAAGCTCAGCGTCGAGCCGACCAAGCGGCTCGCCTCCAACCACGACCTTGCCCTCGCCTACTCGCCCGGGGTCGCGGTCGCCTGCGAGGCGATCGTCGCCGACCCGGCCACCGCCTTCGACTACACCGCGCGCGGCAACCTGGTCGCGGTGATCTCCAACGGCACCGCCGTGCTGGGGCTCGGCGCGATCGGGCCGCTCGCCGGCAAGCCGGTGATGGAGGGCAAGGCGGTGCTGTTCAAGAAATTCGCCGGCATCGACGTGTTCGACCTGGAGGTCGACGCACTGGACCCCGACCGGTTCTGCGACGTGGTCGCGGCGCTGGAGCCCACCTTCGGCGGGATCAATCTCGAGGACATCAAGGCGCCGGAATGCTTCGTGATCGAGGCGGAACTGCGCCGGCGGATGAAGATCCCGGTGTTCCATGACGACCAGCACGGCACCGCGATCATCGTCGCCTCGGCGATCCGCAACGGGCTGATGCTGCAGGGCAAGCGGATCGAGCAGGCGCGCCTCGTCACCTCGGGCGCCGGCGCGGCGGCGCTCGCCTGCCTCGACCTGCTCGTCGCGATGGGGCTCAGGCCCGAGAACGTCACCGTCACCGACATCAAGGGCGTGGTGTTCGAGGGGCGCAGCGAGCTGATGGACCCCTGGAAGGCGAAATGGGCGCGGCCGACCGAGGCGCGCACGCTCGCCGAGGTGCTGCCCGGCGCAGACATCTTCCTCGGCCTCTCCGCCCCGCGCGTGCTGAAGCCCGAGTGGCTCGCCACCATGGCGGAGAGGCCGCTGATTCTCGCACTCGCCAACCCCGAGCCCGAGATCATGCCCGAGCTCGCCAAGGCCGCGCGGCCTGACGCGATCATCTGCACCGGGCGGTCGGACTATCCGAACCAGGTCAACAACGTGCTCTGCTTCCCCTTCATCTTCCGCGGCGCGCTCGACGTGGGTGCCACCACGATCAACGAGGCGATGAAGATCGCCGTCGTCGAGGCCATCGCCGCGCTCGCGCGCGAGGAGGCGTCCGACGTGGTCGCCGCCGCCTATGGCGGGCACGCGCCCGGTTTCGGTCCCGAGACGATCATCCCCAAGCCCTTCGACCCGCGGCTGATCCTGCGCATCGCGCCGGCTGTCGCGAAGGCGGCGATCGAGAGCGGGGTGGCGACCCGCCCGATCGAGGATTTCGCTGCGTATCAGGCCCGGCTCGCGGGCTTCGCCTACCGCTCCGGCCAGCTCATGCGCCCGGTGTTCGCCTCGGCCGCGCAACGGCCGATGCGTGTCGTCTATGCCGAGGGCGAGGACGACCGGGTGCTGCGCGCCGCCCAGATCGCGCTCGACGAGGGGATCGCGCAGCCGATCGTGGTCGGACGGCGCGAGGTGATCACCTCGCGCATCGCAGCACTCGGACTGCGCCTCAGCGAGGGCGAGGGGCTCACCATCCGCGACCCCGTCGCCGACGAGATGTTCGGGCCAATGTGCGAGTCCTATCACCGCCTGGTGGAGCGCAGGGGCATTCCGCCCGACACCGCCGAGCGCCAGCTGCGCACGCGCCCGAGCGTCGGCGCCTGCATGCTGCTGATGGCGGATCATGCGGATGCGGCGATCTGCGGCACGATCGGTCCGTGGATGCGGCACTGGGAGCGGGTGCGCGACATCGTCGGCCGGCGCCCGGATGTCGGCCGCGTCGCGGCGCTCTCGGGGCTGATCCTGCCGGCCGGTCCGATCTTCGTCGCCGACACGCATGTGAACCCCGACCCCACGGCGGAGCAGATCGCCGAGATCGCCGGGCTCGCGGCCGAGCAGGTGCGCCGGTTCGGCATCGAGCCGAAGGTGGCGCTGGTGAGCCACTCCAATTTCGGCTCCTCCGGCTCGGCCTCGGCGAAAAAGATGCGGGCCGCTCTCGGGCTGATCCGCGCCCGCTATCCGGAGCTGGAGGTCGAGGGTGAGATGCACGCGGACGCCGCGCTGATCGAGCCAGTGCGAATACGCATCTTTCCCCGCTCGCGGCTCAAGGGGGTGGCGAACCTGCTGATCATGCCGACGCTGGATGCCGCCAACATCGCCTTCGAGTTGCTCAAGGCCGGGGCGGACGGGCTGCCGGTCGGACCTCTGCTGCTGGGGATGAACCGGCCGGTGCACATCCTGAACCCGACGGTGACGGCGCGTGGCATTCTCAACGTCACCGCGCTCGCGGTGCGCGAGGCGCAGGAGCGGGCGGGGTGACGGGAAGGAACGGGGCCAGAGCGGAAGCCGATATACTGCCGCATCATGGCAGGGAAGCCTTCTGACGAGGAGGTGCTCATCTTGCGCTATCGATGGCGCGGAGAGCGGTGGAAGTTCTTTGTGCTTCTGCTCGCAGTATTGCTAGCCTTCATGGTCTCAACTTATTGGGTCCTGAAGGATGTGTTCGCTCTTTGGGGTGATGAAACGCAACGGCTCGCACTCGGGCGGAGCCGATATTTGATCTTGATTCCAGCCGTTTTCAGCTTCGTAGCATTGTTCCCGGGCTGGCGCGTTGTGCGATCCTATTCCGGCAAGTTTATAGTAAATCGGCAAGAAATTATTGAAGAACTCCTGTTAGCCCGAAACCGGCTCCTATGGATGGACATCAAACGAGTTGAACGGATCATACAGAGCGATCGAAACTCGACCATGCGATTTATCGACCGTCGTGGCATTCGTTTTGTCGGCCCAGGCGGTGCGATCATCGCCTACGAGGAACTCGATAGATTCGACGAATTGAGCCGCTGTGCCACCGCCGAATGCAAGTCCCGCGGCATTCCGATGTCCGAGAAGGACTCGAGTTGGCAAGTTCACTGGAGCTGGAAGGGCAGTAAGTGGAAACAGGTACCGGGCGGCGAGGGCTGGCGGCGCATCTTTGTCGAGCGACCGATCGACGAGCTGTAGCTCTGGGCAATGAAAGGGACGCGGTCGCAGCGTAGCCCCCCTCACAGCGCCGCCGGCGAGCACTCCTCCTCGTCCTCGCCGAACACGGCAGCAGCCACCGCGTCGATGTGCTCGCGCATCACGCGCCGCGCCGCCTCCGGGTCGCGCGCGCGCAGCGCCGCCACCAGCCGCTCGCGCACGCCGGTGCGCGCCGCGCATTGCGCATCGGTCTCGGACTTCGCGCGGATCGTGCGCCACATCGCGTGGTTCCGGCTGTCGAGCAGGCGCGGCATCAGCTCCGTGAGCGGCGCGATCCCGGCGGTCTCGGCGAGCGCGATATGCCACTCCACCGCCTCCTCGGCGAAGGGCAGGTCGGCGGCGGCCGCGGCGGCGATGGCGCGGGCCGAGCGGTCGAGCGCGTCGATCTGCTCGGGCGTCGCCACGCGCGCGACCTCGGCGGCGATCTCGGGCTCGACGAGCCGTCGCGCGCGCAACTGCTCGCGCGGCCCCGGTCCCGGATCGCCCCGCCGGGCCCAGGGCAGCGGCGCGCCGCGGCGCGGCCGGCGCAGCACGAACAGCCCGCCGCCGCTGCGCGCGATCACGATGCCCGCCGTCTCCAGCGCGACGATCGCCTCGCGCACGGCCGGGCGGCTCACGCCCAGGCTGCGCGCGATCTCGCTCTCCGCCGGCAGTCGGCCGCCGACGGGGATGTCCTGGTCGAGGATGAAGGCGGCCACGCGCGCGGCGATCTGCTCGTAGAGCCGCGACTGCCGCACCGGCGCCGCGGTCGGGAAGGATCGGGCCATGGCGATGCAGATGGCACGCTCGGTCAGAGTCTGTCGAGTATCTTTACAGTCAAGCTGTCAGACAGCTATCATCCAGGCACCGGCGCACCACCCACCGACGCCGGCGGGACGGAAACGGAGACCCACCATGCTCACACGACGCCACCTGGTCGTGGCCGCCGCCCTCGCTCCGGCCCTGCCGGTATTCGCCCAGGCGCCTGCCTACCCCTCGCGCCCAGTGCGCGCGATCATTCCCTTCGCCCCGGGCGCCGCGACCGACATCCTCTCGCGGCTGATGGCCGAGCAACTCGGCGCGGCCCTCGGCCAGCCTTTCGTCGCCGAGAACCGCACGGGCGCGAACGGCGCGATCGCCGCCGAACTGGTGGCGCGCGGGCCGAAGGACGGATCGATGATCCTGACCGGCACGTTCAGCACCCACGCGACCAACCCGCACATCTACCCGCGCTTTCCGTATGACCCGGTGGCCGACTTCGCGCCGGTGGTGCTGATCGCGACCGTGCCGCAGCTGCTGGTGGTGCATCCCGGGCTCGGCGTGTCGAGTGTCGCGGAGCTGCGCGCCGCCGCGGCTGCGCGCCCCGGCCAGATCATCGCCGCTTCGGGCGGCACCGGCTCGTCGCAGCACCTCTCGGCGGTGCTGTTCGAGCGCGCGGCCGGGGTGAAGCTCGAGATCGTCAACTACGCGCGCGGCTTCGCGCAGGTGCTGCCCGACCTGCTGGAGAACCGCGTCAACCTTACTTTCGGCGATCCGCTGGCGCTGCTGCCGCTGGTGCGCGAGGGCAAGCTGCGCGCGCTCGCGGTCACCGGGCGCGAGCGGAGCCACCTGCTGCCCGACACGCCCACCATGGCGGAGGTCGGGTTGCCCGACGCGACCTCGCTCACCTGGTACGGGCTGTTCGTTGCCGCCGGCACCGATCCCGCGATCGTCGCCAAGCTCGGCGACGCGGCCGTGGCAGCGATCCGCAGGCCGGAGGTGGCCGAACGCATCCGCTCCCTCGGCGCGATCCCGGCGGGGCTCGGCCCGGCAGAGTTCGGCGCGTTCCAGCGCGCCGAGCATCAGCGCTGGGGCGAGGTGATCCGCGCGGCCGGAATCCGCGTGGAATGATCGCCACGGCACGGATCGACCGCGTCGAGCTGCACGAGTTCACCTACCGGGCGGAGGGTTTCGGGCGCGACGCGCACGGCGCGCTCTGCTGCGAGCCCGGCGGGGTGCAGACCATCTCCGCCTTCTGCCTGGTGATCCGCACGGCCGACGGGCTCCGCGGCGAGTACTGCCCGATGCACAGCGGCAAGAACCCGGCGATCGCCGCGCAGGTGGCGGCGCTGGCGCCGCGGCTGATCGGCCAGGACGCCTTCGCGCGCGAGGGCATCTGGCATGCGCTCCGCTGGTCGCAGCGGCATCTCGGTGCGGTCGGGCTCTCGGCGATCGATGTCTGCCTGTGGGACCTCGCCGGCAAGGCGGTCGGGCAGCCGATCGCGCGGCTGCTGGGCGGGTATCGCGAGCGCCTGCCGGCCTATGCCAGCACGGTGCATGCTGACCGCAACGGTGTGCTGTCCTCGAAGGAGGCCTTCGCCGAGTTCGCGCTCGCCTGCCGCGCGCTCGGCTATCCCGGGTTCAAGATCCATGGCTGGGGCGAGGGCGATCCGCGCGAGGAGGCGGCGAACCTGCTGCATGTGCGCGCCGCGATCGGCCCCGACATGGCGCTGATGATCGATCCGGCCTGCACGCTCCGCACCTACGCCGATGCGCTGCACCTTGGCCTCGCCTGCGACGAGGCACGCTGCTTCTGGTACGAGGACCCGTTCCAGGACATGGGAACGGCGCCGACCGCGCATCGGCGCCTGCGCGAGCGGCTGCGCACGCCGCTGCTGCTGACCGAGCATGTCCGCACGCTCGAAGCGAAGGTGGCGTGGGTCCAGGAGGGGGCGACCGACTTCCTGCGCGCCGACCCTGAGTACGACCAGGGCATCACCGGGGCGATGAAGACCGCGCATCTCGCCGAAGCCTACGGGCTCGACGTCGAGCTGCACGCGGCCGGCCCGGCGCAGCGGCACGCGATGGCCGCGATCCGCAACAGCAACTTCTACGAGGTCTCGCTGCTCGCCCCCGGACGGCGCAACCCGATCCCCGACATCTATGCCTGCGGCTACTCCGACGAGCTCGACTGCGTTGGCGCGGACGGGTGCGTGCCGGTACCGACCAGGCCGGGGCTCGGCGTGACCTATGACTGGGACAGGATCGCGCGCTGCACCGTCTCGGTCCGGCACTGGCCAGCCTAGCGAGGGCGGCCCCTCAGGGCGGCTGTTGCTGCATCGCGGCAGCGTCCCTGACGCAGTTGCGTTCCCCGCCCGATCCACTGCGGCTTTCCAGGCGGCCCCTCTCAGCTTATCTGAGAGAGCGGATGACCGGGGACCGTCGCCTCACCGACAAGCCGACCAGCGCCGCCGTCTCGGCGTTCCTCAAGCGCGTCCAGACCATGCCCGCGGTGAGGGCCGGCTCGGGGCGGCGCGGGCGGCTGCTGTTCACCGTGGATGCCACGGCCTCGCGCCAGCCGACCTGGGACCGCGCCTGCTTCCTCACCGGCCACATGTTCGAGGCGACACGCGCGCTCGGCGGCCTCTCCATGAGCCTCGCCTACTACCGCGGCTACGGCGAGTTCTTGGCGACGCCCTGGCTTTCCGACGTGGACGAGATCACCCGCCGCATGACCACCGTCTCCTGCCTCGGCGGGCAGACCCAGATCCAGAAGGTGCTCGACCACGCGATCGCCGAGACGCGCAAGGAGCGCGTGAATGCGCTTGTGTTCGTCGGCGACGCGGTCGAGGAGAACGTGGACGTGCTCGCGCATCGGGCGGGGGAGCTCGGCATGCTGAATTGCCCCGGCTTCTTCTTCCACGAGGGCGGGGACCCCTTCGCCGAGCGCTGCTTCCGCGAGCTTGCGCGGCTCTCGGGTGGCGCCTACGCCCCGTTCGACCTCTCCTCGGCCGACACGCTGCGCGATCTGCTCACGGCCGTCGCGGTCTACGCCGCGGGCGGTCGCGACGCGCTCGCCAGGCTTCCCTCGTCGCGCAGCGGCGGCGCGGCGGCGCTCTTGACGCACCAGCTCGCCGGACGGCGCTGATGTTCTGGTTCCTTGCCGGGATCGCGGCGGTGGCGCTGCTGATCTGGTCGGCGCGCGCCTTCGCCCACGCCCGGATCGAGACGATCAAGACGGTCCTGAAATGGACGGCGATCATCGTCGGCGGTGGGCTCGCGCTGTTCCTGCTGTTCACCGGCAAGGGCGGGCAGGCGTTCTTCCTCGCCATCGTGCTCGGCCCGCTCTTGATGCGCTGGGTGAACCAGTGGAAGGCGAAGCGCACCTTCGGCGCCGGCGGGCGGCGGGAGAGCCGCGCGAGCGAGGTCGAGACCGCCACCTTGCGCATGCGGCTGGATCACGACACGGGCACGATGTCGGGCACGGTGCTGCGCGGCGTGTTCCGCGGCCGCGAGCTCGCCGAGCTCGGCCTGCCCGATCTGATCGAACTGTGGCTCGACTGCCGCGCGACCGACACCGAAAGTGTGCCGCTTCTGGAGGCGTGGCTGGATCGCGCTTTCGGCGACTCCTGGCGCGATGCGGCCGAGGATGCCGCCGGCGAGGCGCGGGGCTCGTCGCGCGAGGGCGGCACCCGCACCACCACAGGCGCGATGACGCGCGAGGAGGCCTACGCGATTCTCGGCCTCAAGTCCGGGGCGGCCGACGAGGAGATCCGTGAGGCGCATCGGCGGCTGATGCGCACGGCGCATCCGGATCACGGCGGGTCGGACTGGCTCGCCGCGCGCATCAACCAGGCCCGCGACCTGCTTCTGGGAGGATGAGCATGACGGACTTCGCCGCGCGCCGGGCGGCGCTCGCCGCGCGCCTGCGTGCGAAGCAGTTCACCGTGGTTCCCGGCATCTACGACATGATCTCGGCGAAGCTGGCGGATCGCGCCGGGTTCCCGGTGCTGTACATGACCGGCTACGGCACGGTTGCGAGCCTGCTCGGGCTGCCGGATGCGGGGCTGGCGAGCTACACCGAGATGGTGGAGCGGGCGGGGCGGTTCGCGCACGGAATCTCGGTGCCGCTGATCGCCGACGGCGACACGGGCTATGGCGGGCTCTTGAACGTACGCCACACGGTGCGCGGCTACGAGGCGGCGGGCGTGGCGGCGATCCAGATCGAGGATCAGGAGTTCCCGAAGAAGTGCGGGCACACGCCAGGCAAGCGCGTGGTGCCGCTGAAGGAGGCGGTACGGCGCATCGAGGTGGCCGTGGACAGCCGCAGTTCGGCCGATTTCCTGATCGTCGCGCGCACCGATGCCCGCGCTCCGTTGGGACTGGACGAGGCGTTGCGGCGGGCGGAGGCGTTCGACCGGGCAGGCGCGGACGTGATCTTCCTGGAGGCGCCGGAGAGCGAGGCCGAGATCGCGGCGACGATGCAGGTCACGTCGAAGCCGGTGCTGCTGAACCTTGTGGAAGGTGGCAAGACGCCGATCCTGCCGCCTGATCGCCTGCGTTCACTGGGCGTCACGATCGCGCTGCACCCCACCGCCGGATTCCTGGTCGCCGGCGAGGCGTTGCGGCGCGGTTACGCGGCGCTGGCGGAGCGCGAGACGACGCTCGACCTGCCGGTGCCGTTGCACGACTTCCGCGCCTTCTCGGAGATGATCGGCTTCCCCGACGTCTGGGCGTTCGACGCGCGCTGGGCGGAGTAGTGCAGGGGGTGTGGGGGACCAGCGTGGTCCCCCACTGGTTCTGTGGAGGATGGTGAGCATGCGCGAGTATGCGATCGCGGCGATCCCGGCCGACGGCATCGGCCCGGAGGTGATCGCCGCCGGGCTCGAGGTTCTTCGCGTGCTCGATCAGCGCGACGGCGGGTTCCGGCTGAAGGTGGAGGAGTTCCCCTGGGGCTCGGAGTTCTACAAGCGCCACGGCGTGCTGATGCCGGCGGATGGACTCGATAGGTTGCGTTCCTTCGATGCGATCTATTTCGGCGCGGTCGGCGCGCCCGACGTGCCGGATCACGTCACGCTCTGGGGCCTGCGGCTGCCGATCTGCCAGGGTTTCGACCAGTACGCGAATGTGCGTCCCACGCGCATCCTGAAGGGGCTGACCGCGCCGCTGCGCCACTGCGGCCCGGGCGATCTCGACTGGGTGATCGTGCGCGAGAACTCGGAGGGCGAGTATGCCGGCCATGGGGGCCGGGCGCATCGCGGCTTTCCCGAGGAGGTCGCGACCGAGGTGGCGATCTTCACCCGCGCGGGCGTGAGCCGGATCATGCGCTATGCGTTCCGGCTGGCGCAGTCGCGGCCGCGCAAGCTGCTGACGGTGGTGACGAAGTCGAATGCGCAGCGGCATGGCATGGTGATGTGGGACGAGATCGCGGCCGAGGTGGCGGCGGATTTTCCGGACGTGACCTGGGACAAGATGCTGGTCGATGCGATGACGACGCGGATGGTGCTGAAGCCGGCGAGCCTCGACACGATCGTGGCGACCAATCTGCATGCGGACATCCTGTCGGATCTGGCGGCGGCGCTGGCCGGCAGTCTCGGCATCGCGCCGACCGCGAACATCGACCCGGAGCGGCGCTTCCCGTCGATGTTCGAGCCGATCCATGGCTCGGCGTTCGACATCACCGGCAAGGGTATCGCCAATCCGATTGCGACATTCTGGACCGGGGCGCAGATGCTGGAGCATCTGGGCGAGGGCGCGGCGGCGGCGCGGCTGATGCGCGCGGTCGAGCGGGTGACGGAAGCGGGCATCCTGACGCCCGATCTCGGCGGCAAGGCGACGACGCGCGAGGTCACGGACGCGGTGTGCGAGGCCTTGCGTGGGGAGAACGTTTGACCCGTTGCGGCGGTGGGTCTTGATTTCGCAGCCATTTCTGAAGCGACCGATTCAGAACGACTCCTGCTGCATTCTGGAAATCACGCCGACACACCGGCGCCGCATGGTGCCTCCAGCCATTCTCTGGAGGAACTCCCATGCGCACCCGTCTCCTCGCTGCCGTCGTCGCGGCGTGCCTGCACGGCACGGCCAATGCAGCCGTCACACTCGACCAGTCGCTCACTGGTACCACCGACATGCACGCGCGCTTTTCGGTCGCCGGCCAGGACGCGTTCCGCCGCGCGCAGACCTTCACCGTCGGTGTCGAGGGCAATCTGATCCAGGTGGATATCGAGCTGCGCGACGCCGGCGCAACCACCTTCGTCGGCCTGAATGTCCTCGCCACCGTGAACGGCGTGCCGACCGATACCGTGATTGCGACCGGCAGCTTCCTCTACGAAGCCGGGGGATATGCGGTGTTTGGCGTGGCACCGCTGTTCGTCTCGGTCGGCGATGTGCTCGCGATCGAACCGCTGGCTGCGACGGAGCAAGGGGTGCTGAACTGGGTCGGGAATCCGAGCGATGTGTATGGCGGTGGGGCGGACTTCTACATCAACGCCGCATACTCGCCTGATTTCCAGCCGAGCGGCTACGACATGCACTTCCGCACCTGGGTCGCGCATGTTCCGCCGCGCGACATCCCTGAGCCGGGCTCGATGGCGTTGCTGCTGGCGGGGCTCGGGACGCTCGGCCTCGCGCGCAGTCGGCGCGCGATCCGCTGAGCGCGGTATGGCCCCGCGCCGCCGCTTTGCTACTCTCCGGCGCGGACCGTCAACGGGAGACGACGCATGCGGCACGGGGCTCTCGCAGCGCGCGGAACGACGCGGCCATGACTCTGCCACCCGGGGTGCCGCCGCCGGCGCTGATCGAGGACGCGGTGCTCGGCGCCAACCAGGCGTTCTATGAGGCGTTCAACGCGCGCGACCCGGCGGCGATGGACGCGCTGTGGTCTCAGGAGGCGCCGGTGGCCTGCATTCACCCCGGCTGGAACCCGATGACCTCTCGCGAGGAGATCGTCGCCGCCTGGACCGCGATCCTCTCGAATCCCGAGGCGCCCGAGATCACGTGCGAGGACCCGGAGGTGATGCTGCACGGCGACATCGCCTTCGTGATCTGCCACGAGCGCGTCGGCGGCGCCCTGCTCGCCTGCACCAATGGGTTTCGGCTGGAGGACGGCGTCTGGCGGATGGTGCTGCACCAGGCCGGGCCTGTGGGCGAGGAACCGACGCAGCGTGCCCCGGTCGCGACGCGGTCGCGACGCATCCATTGATGCCCGACGCGTCTCCGCGCGTCCACTGACACCTGACGCGCCGAGGCGCGTCGGGGGGCTCAGCGGAGCGAGCGGTGCGGCGCGCCCCAGAGCAGCATGTCGTCGCCGAAATCGCGCGCGACGACCTGTCGCTGCGCGACTGCCGGCGCGGCGGCAGCGGGTGCCGCGCGCGCCGGCCGGTCGGTCGCCTCGGCGAGCTCGACCAAGTCCCGGGCATCAAGCCCTGCGCCGGGCTGGCCGACATACGCCGGCGGCCGGGCTGCGGCGGCGGCGGCGCGGGCGTTGACGCGGGCGACCGCCCCGGAAACGTTCGCGCCCCGCGCCGCGGTGAGCACCGTCTCCGACACCGGGCGCGGATAGATGAAGCCCCAGGTCGGGTAGATCCGGCCATAGCCCGAACCGCGGCCGTGGATCTCCACGCGCACCGCGGTCCAGTCGTTGCCGGTCGAAACGTCGATCACGGAGACGTTGCGGGCGACGCGTCCCTTGGGCACCCCAGGGCCGGGCCAGTTGGCGTGATCGACCAGCAGCTCGCGCGCCGAGACAATCTTGCTCACCACCGAGATATGGCCGAGCCGCATCGCGCCGGAAGGCTTGAAGGTCAGCACCGAGCCGACCTCGGGACGGCTGCCGCGCTCGTAGCGACCCTGGGCCTGCGCCCACCAGGTGCGGGCGTTGCCGACGATGTCGATGCCGGAGAGGTGGCGCGCGAAGGGGACGCATTGCAGGCCGACAGACGCCGCCGCGCGGGCGGCCTGCTGGCGGCTGGCCTGGGCGTCTGCACTCGAGACGGGGATCGTGGCGACGAGAAGCGAGGCGAGCAAGACAACGCCCCGGAGGCCGCAACGATCCACGCGCATGGCTGAGTTTCTCCCGAGTCGTGACGAAAGCCGTCGGGAGGAGGCCGCGGGATCGCGGGCGAGGCAACCGCCTGCGGTGCCTGCCACTGTATTGCCCCAGTGTTTCCTCTGTTTCGGCTGTGGACACACGACTGAAATAGGATGGAAAGCCTATAACGCCGTGTTTCGTTGTGTTTCGCCCATCGCTCACCGGCAACGAGAAACCCCCTGCCGGCGGTTCGGCAGGGGGGTGCGACCACTCGGTACGGCCGTGTGCGCGGCGGTGGCTACTTGCAGGCCACGACCATGATCTCGACCAGCATCGCCGGCGTGGCAAGCTTGGACTCGACACAGGCGCGGGCCGGCGCCATGCCGGGCGGCACCCACGGCGTCCAGACCTCGTTCATCGCGTCGCGCAGCTTGATGTCGGAGAGCCAGATCTGGGCTGACAGCAGCCGGGTCTTGTCGGTGCCGCGCTCCTCGAGCAGGGCGTCGATCTGGTCCAGCACATCCTGCGTCTGGCCCTTGATGTCCTTCGACGTGTCCTTGGCGGTCACGCCGCGCAGGAACACGAAGCCGTGGTAGTCGACGGCATCCGAGTAGATCTTGCCCGAGTTCACGCGGTCGATCCGGCTCATGCGCCCTCTCCCCTCATTGGTTGGTGGAACGCCGCGGAGTGTAGAGGCCGGCGCCGGGCGGGCAACCGGGGTGTCAGAACCGCGGCAGTTCGGGCGCGGCGGTGGTGACCACGCAGCGGCAGAACGGGCAGACCGACAGCCGCTCCACCGCCTCCGCCACGTCCGGCGGCGGGTCGCGGCCCTCGAGCAGGGCCGCGATCTCGGCGCGGAGCTCGTCGTGGATCGGCGAGCGGGAGCAGGCCGCATTGGCCGACCAGTCCGCGGCGGACGGCGCGTCGAGCGGCTCGACCCGGAAGGCGCGCGCGGGCGAAGCGACAGCAGCGGTCGCGAACAGGCCGAGCAGGACGCGTCGGGTGCTCATGACGTCAAGTGTAGCCCGCTACTGCGGTACACCGCACGTCACGGCACGGCGATCCAGCCGGCGCTGCGCGCGCCCTTCGCCACCGCCTCGAACATCGCCGCGGAGTGCACGGCCTCGTCGAGCGTCAGCGGATAGGCCGGCCCCCCAGCACAGGCGGCGGCGAAGGCTTCGAGCTCGGCACGTTCGACATTGGTCGGCTCGAACTTGATGTGCTCGTGCGGCTTGCCTTCGCGGCCGACCACCAGCTTGTCGGTGCCCCACATCTCGACCCAGGCGTCAGCGCCGAAGACCTGCACGCGCCAGAGCCGCGGCACGGCGGCGAGCGTGGTCAGCGAGCCCGTGACGCCGCTCTTGAACCGCACCAGCGCGGCAGTCGTGTCGTCGAGCCCGTTGGCAGCCACGCGCGCGTGGCTCACCACCGACACCTCGGCCATTGGCCCGCACAGGTTCTGGAACATGTCCAGCATGTGAATGCCCATGCCGGCGAGCCCGCCCGCCGGGCTCTCGGACGGATCGGCGCGCCACATGCCGGGCTTGTAGCCGAGCGCGCCGGGCCCGGAGATGTTGCCCTCGATGTGGCAGAGCGTGCCGAGCGCGCCCTCGGCGATCATTTGCTTGAGCCGCGCCACCGCGGGCTGGAAGCGGCGGTTGTGGCCGAGCGCCATCACCACGCCCGCCTTGCGCACGGCCGCGACAGTCTGTTCGGCGGAGCCTTTGGTGAGCGTGAACGGCTTCTCGATGAAGATCTGCTTGCCGGCGGCGGCGGCGGCGATCACCTGCTCGGCGTGCCGGGAGTGGGGCGTGGCCAGCACCACGGACTGCACGGCGGGATCGGCGAGCACTGCCTCGTAACTGTCCAGCATCCGGATGCCCTGCGCGCGGGCCCAGTCGGCGGCCTTCTCCGGGCTGCGGGTGCAGCCGGCGACGAAGCGGATCGCCTCCGACCTGCCCTGCACGCTCTCCACCAGCGTGCGGCCCCAGCGGCCCATCCCCACGATCGCGGCGTCGATCATCAGATCCCTCCCTTCTCCGCGGGCGGGGGCGGCTTCGGGCCGATCCCCCGCTCCATCACGACGGCGACACGGCGCTGCCGCCGCATCCCCCACCACCACACCGGCAGACAGAACGCCGACGCGCAGGCCACGGCGAGCCGCAGCCCGATCGCCTCGGCGAGCGCGCCAAGGCCCAGCGCGCCCACGGCAGGGCAGGCGCGGATGATCAGCCCCCAGAGCGAGAGCACACGCCCGCGCATCGCGCGGTCAGCCGTCCCTTGCACCAGCGTCTGGATCGCCACGCCATGCACGATCTGTGCAGCGGCGGCAATGGCCGCGCCGAGCAGGCCGATCTCGAAGATGCTGGTCGCGACGAACAGGAACCCGCCGATGGCCATCACGAAGCCCGAGCCGATGCCGATCAGGGTAAGGCCCCGCGTGCCGCCGCGCGCGGCGAGCAGCGTGCCGGCGATCAGCGCCCCAGCGCCAGTGACGGAGGCGAGCATCGCCAGCCCTGGCGCGCCGCGCTGGAACACCGCGTCGGCGAAGGCCGGCAGGAGCTCGAGGAAGGGTCGTGCAAACACGCCCATCAGAGCGGCGAACAGCAGCAGGGGCCCGATGCCGCGATGGCGCGCGGCGTAACGGAATCCGTCCAGCGTCTCGGCGCGCAGGGACCGCGTCGGCGCATGGCCGAGGCGCTCGGACGGCGCGATGCGCAGCATCAGCAGCGACAGCGAGGCAAAGATGTAGGCCGCACAGTTCACCAGGATTGCCGGCGCCACACCGGCCCAGACGATGATCGCCCCGGAGATCGCCGGGCCCGTGAAGCGCGCGACGTTGAAGGTGAGCGAGTTGAGCGCGACCGCGGCCGGCAGGTCCTCGCGCGGCACCAGCGCCGGGATCAGCGTCTGCCGGGCGGGCTGGGTGAAGGAGTTGGAGATGCCGACCACGATCTCGAGCACCAGCAGAAGCTCGATCGTGATCAGGTTGGTCAGGACGAGGACGCCAAGCGTCAGGGACTGGAGCGCAGTGACACTCTGCGCCGCCATGGTCAGGCGGATGCGATCGGTGCGATCGGCGACCGCGCCGGCGATCGGTGCGACCACCACAGCCGGGGCGAGGTCGCAGAACACGACGAGCCCCAGCCAGAACGGCGAGTAGGTCAGCTCCCAGGCGAGCCAGCCGACGGCGATGCGCTGGATCCACATGCCCGTCCAGGCGAGCAGGCTGCCCGCGTAGAACACGCGGCCGTTGCGGCGGCTGAGGGTTCGGCCGAGGGAGCGGAGTCCCGCGGGGGCGCGGAGGGGCATGGGTGGCGCGACTGTCGCCCCGGCCCGGACGGGGCACAAGGCCGCGGCGCACAGGGGAGAGGCGCCCGCAGAGCGGCACCCGCATGCTGGAGCGTTTTCCACAAGAGTGGAAACCGCTCTGGGCATTCTCTGCGAGCATCTTCACGTAGCGGGCTGATTCCAGCCGTGTGCGATCTGCTCTAAGAGCCCATCCGGGAAGAAGTTGAGTCGTTTGAATCGGCTGTGATTCGCTGCGTCAGCAGACGATTCGCGGAG
>NZ_JBHYDW010000074.1:0-21927 GCF_051860475.1 Elioraea sp.
GATCCGGGCGACCCGCGTTCCGGAGGAGCGGGACCGGATGATCGCCTCGATCGGGCCGTTCTGGGATGCCAACGAAACCTGGCTCGTCCTCGGCGTCGGCTTGCTGCTGGTCGCGTTCCCGGTGGCGCACGGCGTGATCCTGACCGCACTCTATCTGCCGGTGGCCGCGATGCTGCTCGGCCTGATCCTGCGCGGGGTCGCGTTCGAGTTCCGCGCCAAGGCGGCCGATGCCGCGGACAAGCGGCGCTGGGACCGGCTGTTCTTCGCCGGCTCCTTGGTTGCGGCGCTGGCGCAGGGCTGGACGCTGGGCCGCTACGTGCTCGGTTTCGACGCCTCCCTTGCCGCGATCGCCTTTGCGTTTCTCGCTACGATCGGGCTTGCGGTCGCGTACGGCTTCATCGGCGCATGCTGGCTGATCTGGCGCACCGAAGGCGCGCTGCAGCGCCGCGCGATCGTCTGGGCGCGGTCGGGACTCTGGGCGGTCGCGGCCGGCATCATCGCGGTCTCGATCGCCACCCCGCTGACCAGCGAGCGCATTTTCGCGCGCTGGTTCGACTTCCCGAACGTCGTGCTGCTGGCGCCGCTGCCGCTGGCCACGGGAGCCCTGGTGCTCGCGCTCTACGCGCTGCTGCGCCAGTTGCCGCTACCGGGCGACGCGCTGCGCAACCTGCCGTTCTGGGGTGCGACCGCGCTGTTCTGCCTGTCTTTCGCCGGGCTCGCCTGGTCGTTCTACCCCTATGTCGTGCCGGAACGGATCACGATCTACGATGCAGCGGCCGCGCCCGAGAGCCTGACCTTGATCCTGGTCGGGGCGCTGGTCGTGATGCCGGTGATCCTGGGCTATACGGTGCTGGCCTGGCTGGTGTTTGGTGGGAAGGCGAAGGATCTGCGCTACGACTGAGGCCCATTCCCGACCGTGCGAGCGGCCATGATCGCGACACCGCGCGGGTCTATGCTGCGTGGCATGCCCAGCGTGCGCCCCCTCGTGACCTGTCTGCTCGCTGCCGCGGTGCTGGCGGCCTGTGCGAGCCGGCCGTATGGCTGGCAGCGCGAGGCGGATGGTGCCTGGGCGTCCGAAGAGGACCTTCGTCGATGCCAGCAGGACGCCGTGACGCAGGTGAACCGCTCGCCGGCCTTCGCTTTCGGCTTCGGCTTTGGGGGGTGGGGCTGGCCGGGGCCCCGGCCGTTCTGGCCGGGCTGGGGCCTTGGCTTCGGCTACGCGCCGGGGTGGGGCGTGTCCCGGCTTGAGGCGATCCAGGACCTGACGTCGTTCTGCATGCGCGTGAAGGGCTATCGGCTGACACCGCTGCCCGAGGCGCCGGAGGAACCGGTGGCGCCCGACGACAAGCCGCCACCGGCACGGCCGTGACGTCGCTCAAGTCCTTGTGAGGATACCTCGTGGCGGGTCCCGACGATATCGGACGCAGATGTCAGGAGGGAAATGCGATGCCGATCCGCCGTCGTCCGGGCTGGGACCTGCCCGCACACACGCTGTCGCCCGAGGCCGCGGTGCTCGATCGTCGGCGCGTGCTCGCGACCACCGCGATCGGCGCTGGCGCGATCGCGGCCGGAGCTCTTGGTCTGCGCGCCGCGTTCGGCCAGGGGCGCGACCCGATCGGCTGGTGGGAAGCCCAGGTCGGCAACGACCCGACGCGCGACCTGTACCCGGCCGCCCGCGTCGAGACCTATACGCTCGACCGGCCGCTGACCGACACGCGCGAAACGATCACCTACAACAACTTCTACGAGTTCGGCAGCCACAAGGGCATCTGGCAGGCGGCGCAGCGTCTGCCGACACGACCCTGGACCGTCACCATCGACGGCATGGTCGCGACCCCGCGCACGATCGACGTCGACGCGCTGATCCGGCGCTTCCCGCTGCAGGAGCGCACCTACCGCTTCCGCTGTGTCGAGGCCTGGGCGATGGCGGTGCCCTGGGTCGGATTCCCCCTCGCCGATCTGGTGCGCTGGGTCGAGCCGCTTGGTGGTGCCAGGTATCTCGTCTTCGAGACGTTCCAGGACGCCACGGTCGCGCCCGGCTTCCGCCAGAGCTGGTATCCCTGGCCGTACCGGGACGGGCTCACCATCGACGAGGCGATGAACGAGCTCTCGCTGATGGTCACCGGCGTCTACGGCAAGCCGCTGCCGCCGCAGATGGGTTCGCCGGTCCGTGTCATCACGCCGTGGAAGTACGGCTTCAAGCAGCCGAAGAGCATCGTCCGCATCAGCTTCACCGACCGCCGTCCGGTCAGCTTCTGGGAGACGCTCCAGGCGCGGGAATATGGGTTCTGGGCCAACGTCAATCCCGAGGTGCCGCATCCGCGGTGGAGCCAGGCGACCGAACGCATGCTCGGCACCGGCGAGCGCCGCCCGACGCTGATCTGGAACGGCTACGGGGAGTATGTCGCCCAGCTCTACGACGGGCTCAAGGGCGAGCGGCTGTTCGCGTGAGTCGGACATGGGCGTGCTGCGGCTGATCCTCCGTCTGCTCGGTGCCGTGCTGATTCTGGCGGCACTCTGGCCGCTCGTTCGCGAGACCGCGATGGGCGTGAGCGAGGCCGGGCACAGCTTCATCCCGCTTGGTCAGCTCTGGTTCGAGATCAACCCGGCCTCGTTGAACATGCTCCAGGCCGGGATCCAGCGGCGCATCTCGCCCGGACTGTGGGAGGGTGTGATCCAGCCCGTCCTCACCTGGCCTGCCTGGCCGGTGCTGATCGGGACAGGGCTGGGGCTGATTCTGGTCGGGCGCACGCGCCGGGCTTGAGACGCTGCCGGCGCCGCCGCTACCGTCGACCAGGGTTTCGGGGAGAGACTGTTTGGCCGATCGGCCCGTCGTGCTGCTCGTCGAGGACACGCGCTCGCTTGCCGAGGTGTACCGCGCCTATCTGCGCGACGCGCCCTGGACCTTTGTGCACGCCGCGACGGGGACGGAGGCGCGCACGCTGTTCGCGACCCGCCGGCCGGCCCTGGTGCTGCTCGATCTCAACCTGCCGGACGCGGACGGGCTTGAGCTGTTGCGGGAGTTCCGCGCCCGGCGGCCCGCACCCGAGGTGATCGTGATCACCGCGCACGGCTCGGTCGCTGTCGCGGTCGCGGCGATGAAGGCGGGTGCCGCCGACTTCCTTGCCAAGCCCTTCGCGCAGGAGCGGCTCCTCGTGACGCTCTCGAACGCGCTCGAGCGCCGCCGGCTGGTGCGCGAGGTGGAGGCGCTGCGCGAGGCCGCGGATCGCACGACCTTCTGCGGCTTCATCGGCGGGGCGGCGGCGATGCAGGCGGTCTATCGCATCATCGAGAACGCCGCCGCCAGCCGCGCGACCGTGTTCGTGTCCGGCGAGAGCGGTACGGGCAAGGAACTCGCCGCCGAGGCGATCCACCGCCTGTCGCCGCGGCGCGACAGGCCCTTCGTCGCACTCAACTGTGCCGCGATCCCGCGCGATCTGATGGAGTCCGAGGTGTTCGGCCATGTGCGCGGCGCCTTCACCGGCGCGCTCGCCGACCGTCTCGGCGCGGCCGCGCAGGCCGATGGCGGCACGCTCTTCCTCGACGAGGTGTGCGAGCTCGACCTGGCACTCCAGGGCAAGCTGCTGCGCTTCATCCAGACCGGCCGGTTCCAGCGCGTGGGCTCCACACGCGAGGAGCAGGTGGACGTGCGCTTCGTCTGCGCCACCAACCGCGACCCGCTGGACGAGGTGCGCCAGGGCCGGTTCCGCGAGGATCTCTACTACCGCCTGCACGTGATCCCGATCGTGCTGCCGCCCTTGCGCGAGCGCGGCGAGGACATCCTGCGCATCGCCCAGGCGTTCCTCGCCCGGTTCGCGACCGAGGAGGGCAGGCGCTTCCGCGGCCTCGCGCCGGGGGCGCGGGAGGCGCTGCTCGCGCATGCCTGGCCGGGCAATGTGCGTGAGCTGGAGAATGCGGTCCGCACCGCGGTCGTGCTGCACGACGGCGAGCTGCTGGAAGCGTCGATGCTGCCGGCGCAGGTCCGGCGTGGGGGCGAGCGCGCGATCCTGCCCGCCCCGGCGCCTGCCGAGCCGGAGGAGGCGAGCCGGCTGATCCGTCCGCTCGCCGAGCTCGAGCGCGAGGCGATCGAGCGCGCGGTCGCGCTCTGCGGCGGCAACATCGCCAAGGCCGCCGCCCATCTCGGCGTCAGCCCCTCGACGATCTACCGCAAGCGTGTGTCCTGGGGCGAGGCAACCCCGTCCGGGCTGCCCAGCGTCGCGGAGTAGCCCGCACCGCACAGCGCGGCCAGCGCTTCATGCGCCGTACGATGCAGCGCGTCGGTCGCATGCGTCCGCGACGCCGAGCAGGATGTCGATGCGCGCCGTGCGGCAAAAATCCAGCACCTTCGGCGCGCAGTCGTGGCTGTCGGCGCCGATCAGGATATCGACGCGCGGCCAGTGGCCGTGGATGTCCCGCACCAGGCGGCGGCGGAAGGCCGGCGCCTCGACGAGGCTGTGCCGGACCCGCCGCCGGCGCCCGCGTATCGTCGATGCACGCGGCGAGGCGCCGGGCCGCGCCGAGGCGCGCCTCGACCTCACGCAGCGCCAGCAGGCCGCCATCGGATGACAGCGAGCCGCCGTCGCAGCGGGCGATGATCGGCTTGCCGCCCATCGGTGACAGGCCCGGCAGGAGCGGCGTAGCTTGAGCGTGGACGGGGATGGTGTCCGGAAACGGCAGGGCTCTGGGGTCGCAGCCAGATCCTGCGGCCGCTCAACGGGTTGCACCACGCCCGCCAGTCCTGATGAATGGTCCGCGCTAGGACAGCTCCTGCCAGAATTGCTTGCGATGGATGTTTCCGCCGGGAGCCGCCAAGACGACCGCGAAGCCGCAAGACTTTCCGGACACTCCCCGATCGGGACTGAAAGGGAATCAGAGCGTTGCGTGGCGTCACCTCGCGCGGGCATGCGTAATGTTTTCCGACACTGCTCGTGGCTCGTGGGTCGTCGCGACCCGTGACCGCACCAGCCGGAGGTCTGCCCATGCGCTGGGTTCCGCTTGTCCTTCTCCTGATCGTCTCCGCCGCCGGCGCGCGTGAGCCGGCGACGGCCGCGCGCCACATGGTCGCCGCCGCCCATCCACTCGCGGCCGAGGCGGGGCGCGAGGTGCTGCGCCACGGCGGTGCGGCGATCGACGCCGCGGTTGCGGTGCAGGCCGTGCTCGGGCTGGTCGAGCCGCAGTCCTCCGGCATCGGCGGCGGCGCGTTCATCCTGCACTGGGATGCGGCGGCACGGTCGCTCGTTGCCTGGGACGGGCGCGAAACCGCGCCGTCCGCGGCGACGCCCGATCTGTTCCTCCGCCCCGACGGCACGCCGATGCCGTTCCTTGAAGCAGCGCACGGCGGCCGCGCGGTCGGCGTGCCGGGCGCGATCGCCGCGCTCGAGGCCGCGCACCGCGCACATGGGCAGCTGCCCTGGGCGGAGTTGTTCGCGCCGGCGATCACGCTCGCCGGGCAGGGCTTCGCGGTCTCGCCGCGACTGGCCGCTGCGATCGCCGCCGACCGGGAACGCCTCGCGCGCGATCCCGCCACGCGCGCCTACTTCCTGCTGCCGGACGGCGCGCCGCTGCCGGAGGGTCACATGCTGCGCAACCCGGCCTACGCCGCCACGCTGCACGCGATCGCCGTGCGCGGCGCGGCGGCCCTGCGCGACGGGCCGGTCGCCGAGGCGATCGTCGCGGCGGTGCGCGGCGCCGACTGGAATCCGGGGCGCCTGACCGCATCCGATCTCGCCGCGTATCGCACCGTGCCGCGCGATCCGGTCTGTGTACCTTACCGCGCCTGGCGGGTCTGCGGCATGGGGCCGCCCTCGTCCGGCGGGATCGCGGTCGGGCAGATCCTCGGCCTTATCGCGCACACGGACATGGTCTCGCTCGATCCGCGCAGCCCGGACGCGGCGCACTGGCTTGCCGAGGCGGGCCGGCTCGCCTTCGCCGACCGCAACCTCTACGTCGCCGATGCGGACAAGGCGCGCGTGCCGGTGCGCGGCCTGCTGGACCCCGCCTATCTCACCGCGCGCGCGCAACTGATCGACCGCGACCGTGCGAACCCTGCTCCCAAACCCGGCAATCCGCCCTGGCGCGAGGCTACAGGTGCGCCTGACGCGGCGCTGCGCGATACCGGCACCAGCCACGTCTCGATCCTGGACGCGGCGGGCAACGCGGTGGCGATGACCACCACGATCGAGGCCGGGTTCGGCGCGCGGATCATGGCGGCGGGGTTCCTGCTGAACAACCAGCTCACCGACTTCTCGTTCCGCCCCGAGATCGACGGCAGGCCGGTCGCGAACCGTGTCGAGCCCGGCAAGCGCCCGCGCAGTTCGATGGCGCCCACCATGGTGTTCGATCCGCAGGGCGAGCTGCGTGTCATCCTCGGCTCGCCGGGCGGCGCGCTGATCATCGGCTATGTGGCGCAGACCCTGGTCGCGATCCTCGACTGGGCGATGGACCCGCAGGCCGCGATCGACCTGCCACGCGTGCTGACGGCGGGCGGCCCGGTGCTGCTGGAAGACGACACCGAGGCGGCGGGGCTCAAGTCGGCGCTGGAGGCGCGCGGGCACACGGTGACGGTTCGTCCGACCGTGTCAGGTCTGCACGCGATTGTCGTCACCGCTCGCGGCATCACGGGCGGGGCGGATCGCCGGCGCGAGGGCGTGGTGCTCGGCGACTGACGCGACCCGCGGCGAGCATCGCCAGCACCAGCGGAAACAGCCACATCAGCCGCGCGGCGTAGCGGTCGTGCACTGCGCCGCCGAGCCCGACCGCCAGCGCATTGGCGAGCGACGCTGCGGCGACGGCAAGCGCGAGCATCGCGACCGGCGAGCGTCGCGCATCGCGGTCGAGCGCGAGCCAGAGCGCGACGAACGGTACCGACAGGAGCGACACCGGCCCGGCGATCCGGGCAGGCAGCGCCCCCGCGATCTCCTCGTTGGTCTGGCGCGCGGCATCGAGCGCGGCGCCGGCGGCGGGTCCGAGCGCGTCGGCGAAGCGCGGGATCACCACCCGGACAAGGAGCTGCCGGTCCTCGTTGACGCGCACGGAGAGATCGGTGCCGACGCGCGTCGTGACGAGCTGATCGAGCGCGCGGGTCAGCCCGTTGCGCAGGAAATCCTGCCAGTGCGCGGTGATCACGCGCGGGTTCAGCGCAGCGAGCTCACCCTCGAGGCGGAAGAAGTCACGGTTGCGCCAGACCACGGAGGTGGGGTTCCAGAGGAAGTCGTCGGAATCGCGTGGCAACAGTGCGATGTCGCCGCAGAGCGTCCAGGCCGGGTTCGGACAGTTCGCCTCGAGATAGGTCTGCATCAGCCCGTCGCCGACCAGCCTCGCCCCCATGAACACCGACGAGCCGAATGCGAGGGTCGCGGTGGCGGTGGACAGCCAGTTCGCTGTCAGATTGATCGCCGGCGCCGCGATCAGGGCGAGCGCAGCGAGGGCCAGTCCGCGCCACGTCGCGGGCAGGTCGCGCCAGACCAGACGTGCCGCGCCCGGCAGGGCGAGGATCGCCGCGAGCGTGGGCAGATGCGTCAGGTGCACCGCGGCGGTCGCGGCGAGCACTAGCCACACGCCGGCCGTCTCGATCCGCCCGAGCCTGCCCAGGATCAGTGCTGCCGCGGCCAGCACCATCGGCGCGGTCAGCGCATCGGCCATCACCCAGGAGGCAAACCATGGCGCGCCCGTCGTCGCGGCAAGCGCCGCGGTCACGATGAGCAGCACCCACCCGGAGCCCAATCCCGCGCGTCGCAGCACGAGCCATGTCAGCCAAGTGGTCAGCAGCGCCTGTGCCGCGATCACCGGCCAGAGGGAGCGTCCGAGATGCAGCGGGCCGATCAGCCAGCCATAGGCGGGTGGGCGGATGCCGCGCAGCCCAGGCGTGGTCCAGATCCAGAGGTAGTCGGCCGTGTCGCTGAACACGAGCGGCCAGCCGTTCCAGACGGCAGGCCACAGCAGCAGCAGCGCGGCAAGCGGGATCGCAAGCGGGACCGGCATGGTCCGCCGGGTAGGCGAACGGTGTGGCACCGGCAAGGCGGCGAGCGGGCGCCGTGGCCCTGGCCAGCCGAGCGTGGTCGTAGTAATATGGAAACAGTTCTGCCGACGAGGCGCAGCGGCGATGTGGCGTTTCTTCGCCCGACCCGGCTCGCTGATCGGACGCCGTGCCCTGGTCGCGTCCGCGCTGCTGGCTGTTTCGTCGCAGCGCGTCGCTGCCGAGGAGATCGAGCCCTTCGAGGCCTGGGAGTTGGTGCGCGCGGATCCGCGCGCCATCCTCATCGATGTCGCGACCGCGCCCGAACGCGCCGAGGATGGCGTGCCCGACCTGTCGGCGCTCGGGCGTGAGGTGACATTGCTGGCCGTTCTGATCGGACCGGGAATGGCGGTGGAGCCCGCCTTCGTCCCTGCGATCCTCAGCCGGTTCGTGCCCGGACATCACCGCCTGGTGTTTATCTGCCGCGCCGGCGTGCGGAGCGCGGCAGCAGTTCGTGCGGCGCGCGAGGTCGGCTTCGCCGATGCCGTCAGTGTCGCCGGCGGAATGACGGGTCCGGACGCGAGCGACGGCAGGCGCGGTGCGCTGACGGGCTGGCGCGCGGGCGGGCTGCCCTGGCGTCCGGAGTAGCTCGCGCTACTTCCGCGCGACCGCGCGGTGCTCGAGCCGCGAGAGCAGCCGCACCACCGGCCAGAGCAGGATGAAGTAGATCGCCGCCGCGGCGACGATCGGCGAGGGGTTGTAGGTCACGCTCTGCGCCTGGCGCGCCTGGTAGAGGAGTTCGGGCAGCGCGACCACCGACGCGATCGACGTAAGCTTCACCACCTCGAGCGTGTTGGAGACGAGATCGGGCAGGACGTTGCGCGCGGCCTGCGGCAGGACCACCCAGAGCATCGCCTGGGTCTTGGAAAGCCCGGTGCTGCGCGCGGCCTCCATCTGCCCGCGCGGGATGCTCTCGATCCCGGCGCGGAAGATCTCGCCGTAGTAGGACGAGGTGTTGAGGAAGAACCCGATCGCGACGGCGCCAAAGGCGGAGATGTCGATCCCGGCGAAGGGCAGACCGGCATAGATGAAGACCAGCAGCACGAGCGGGGGCAACGCGCGGAACAGATCGACCCAGACGATCAGCGGCCAGCGGACCCAGCGTGACGGCACAGTGGAAAGCAGCGCGAGCAGCACTCCGCCGAACAGCCCGAGCGGCACCGCGACCGCGATCAGTTGCAGCGTGATCAGCAGCCCCTGCAGCAGGATCGGGCTTGCGGCCCGCATCACTTCGAGATTGAGGAAGGTGGCGACGAACAGCTCCACCGTTCAGCGCCTCCAGGCGAAGCGCGTCTCGACCCAGCGGCCGAACGCCACCACCGGGACGAACAGGATCAGATAGGCGATCGCGCCGAGCGTCAGCGGCGAGGGGTTCGACGAGAACGATACCCCCGCCGAGGCCTGGCTCAGGATCTCGGCCACTGCGACCACGGAGCCGAGTGCGGTGCCCTTGGTGATCGCGATCGTCCGGTTCGTCAGCGGCGGGATGGTCAGCCGGAGGGCCTGCGGCAGCACCACCCAGCCGAGCGTGCGCGCGAAGCTCATCCCCGTGCTGCGCGCCGCCTCCCACTGTCCCTTCGGCACGGCGAGGATGCCGGCCCAGAAGATCTCCTCGGCGAAGGCGGCGAGCACGAAGGTGAGCGCGAGCCAGGTCGAGACGAAGCCCGACGGCGCGAGTCCGACCGGCGGAAGGCCGAAATAGATCAGCACGATGATCACGAGCGGCGGCAGCGCGCGGAACAGGTCGACCAGGAACACGATCAGCCAGTTGAGCGGCGTGATCCGGAAACTCCGGACCACCGCGAGCGCAAGCCCGAGAGCGAGCCCACTTGCGACGATCAGCGCCGCGAGCCCGACCGTGAGGAAGAACCCGTCGATGATGCGCGGCAGGTACTCCGCCATCACCTTCGCGTTGAAGAAGGTGAAGACGAAGTTGTCCCAGTTCGTCACCGCTGCCGGCTCAATGACGGTCGAGCTCGCGCAGGAAGTCGCGCAGACGCTCGGCCTTCGGCTCACCGAAGATCTGCGCGGGCGGTCCTTCCTCGACCACGAGCCCGTGGTCCATGAACAGGACGCGGTCCGCGGCGGCGCGCGCGAAGCCCATCTCGTGGCTGACCACCACCATGGTCATGCCGCTCTCGCGCAGCTCGCGCATCACCTTCAGCACGCCGCCGACGAGTTCGGGATCGAGCGCGCTGGTCGGCTCGTCGAACAGCATCACGCGCGGCTCGAGGGCGATCGCGCGCGCGATCGCCACGCGCTGCTGCTGCCCGCCGGACAGTTCGAGGGGATAGGCGTTCGCCTTCTCGTCCAGCCCGACGCGCCTCAGCGCCGCATGTGCGACCGCCTCGGCCTCGTCGCGCGGGCGACCGAGCACCCGGCGCAGGGCGAGCGTAACGTTGCCGAGCGCCGTCATGTGCGGGTAGAGATTGAACGACTGGAACACCATCCCGATGCGCCGGCGCGCGGCGTTGATGTCGGTGCGCCGGTTGAGCAGGTCGATCCCGTCCACCACCACGCTGCCGGAGGAGGGCTCCTCAAGGCGGTTGCAGCAGCGCAGCAACGTCGACTTGCCGCTGCCCGAGGGGCCGATGATGAACACCAGCTCGCGCGGAGCGACCACAAGATCAACCCCCTTCAGGACATGAAGGGTGCCGAAATGCTTGTGGATGCCCCGCGCGTCGAGGATCGGCGCGCCGTTCAGCATCCCCGCGTGTGTGGGGTCGGGTCATAGCCCGGCATGCCCGGCACGCCACGGCCGGGGAACGGCGTGTTCTCGGCGTCGTCGGCGCCGGGCTTCGTGCCGAACCACTTCTCGGACAGCGCCGCGATCGTACCGTCCTTCTTCAGGCACTCGATCGCCCAATCAAGCTGATCGCGCAGTTCCGTGCTGTCGCGACGCAAGGGCGCAGCCCAGTGCGCGCGCGTCTCCTTCATCACGAAGTCGGGGACGAATTGCGGATTCCGCGTGGCGGCGAACTTCACCACCGTGTTGCCCGCGAGGTTGGCATACGCGCGGCCGGCGATCACCGCCTGGATCGCGTCGGTGTTGGTGTCATAGGCCTGCACCGTGAAGCCGTAGCGCTGCGCGTTCGCCTGACCCCACGAATCGTAGGCGCTCCCCTTGTTGACCGAGATCGTCTTGCCGCGCAGCTCCTCGAGCGAGGTGATCGGCGCGGAGCCGCGGCGGATACCGAACTGGTACTCGGTGAAGATGTAGCCCTCGGTGAACAGCATGTTCTCGGCACGTTCACGCGTCACGGTTGTGGGGGCGCACAGGAAATCATACCGCCCCGCGCTCATCGCCGCGATCAGGCCCGCGAAGGAGGCGCTGTCGATCACCAGTTCGCGTCCGAGCTTCTTCGCCAGTGCCTGGAACAGATCGACGTTGAACCCCTCGACCCCGCCGCCAAGCTTGGGCATCGCGTGCGGCGCGAAGGTGCCGTCGACCGCACAGCGCAGCGGCGGCTGGCCCTGCGCGAGCGCCGGCGCGGCCGCGAAGGCGACCAGCCCGGCAAGGACGAGCGCATGTCCTCTCATGGTGAACCTCTCCCTACTCTTCTGCTGCGTTGCGTCACCATCGCGCACCCGGGCGTCTCAGGCAACCTGCCGCCTGCCGACGCAGTTGATCCGGCCTCACACCACCGGTAGCGTGGCCGCCGCATCGAACCCACGGACTGGGAGGAAGACCTCATGCCAACGCTTCGTCGAACGCTGCTCGCCGCCGCCGCGACGGCCGGCCTCGTCATGGCCACGGCCGCATCGGCTCAGGCGCCGCAATTCTTCCGCATCGGCACCGGCAGTGCCGGCGGCACCTACTATCCGATCGGAGGGATCATCGCCAACGCCATCTCCTGCCCGCCCGGCTCGCGCTGCCGCGAGGCCGGCGGCACCGACGGCGTGCCCGGCCTGGTGGCCGTGGCGCAGGCGACCCAGGGCAGCGTTCAGAACGTCAACCTGATCCAGGCCGGCAATGCCGAGAGCGGGTTCGTGCAGTCCGACGTGACGCACTGGTCCTATACCTCGACCGGGCTGTTCGACGGGCGGCCGAAGCTCGACCGGCTGCGTTTCATCGCGCATCTGTTCCCCGAGCACATCCATGCCGTGGTGCGCAAGGACAGCCCGATCCAGCGTTTCGAGGACCTGCGCGGCAAGCGCATCGCGATCGGCCTGCAGGCCTCCGGCGCGCGCATCGGCAGCGAGCTGATCCTCGCCGCCTATGGACTGCAGGCCAACCGCGACTTCACCCCGGAGTACCTGAATCAGGCCCAGGGCACGGAACGGATGCAGGACCGCGGGCTCGACGCGACCATGACGGTGGTCGGCTACCCGGCCGCGGCGTTCTCGGAGTTCTGCTCGCGCACCGGCTGCCGCATCCTGCCCGTGCTGCCGGAGGCCGCGCAGCGCGTGGTCGAGCGTGCGCCGTTCTATGGCCCGGGCGTGATTCCCCGGACCGCCTACGAGGGCCTTGAGGCCGACACGCCGACCCTGACGGTGGGTGCGCTCTGGCTCGTGCGTGACAGCGTGTCCGACGATCTGGTCTACGGCATCACGCGCGCGCTGTGGTCCGACGTGACGCGCGGCCTGCTCGATCGCGGCCACGCCAAGGGTCGCGAGATCGTGCGCGAACGGGCGCTGCTCGGCCGTGGCGTGCTGCCGTTCCATCCCGGCGCGGAGAAGTTCTATCGCGAGGCGGGGTTGCTGAACTGATCCAGCCACGATGACCAAGGCCGGCGGAGGCGGCGCGCAGGCAGCGCGCCGCCTCGATCACGAGAGGGCAGCGGAGCTCGAGCGCGTCTATGACAGCGAGCTCCGCTTCCGCACGGTCACGGGACCAGCGAAGGCGCTGGTCTCGATCGCTCTCGTTGCCCTCTCGATATTCCATTACTACACGGCTGGCTTCGGCATCGTCACCGAGCACTGGCACAAGGCGATTCACCTCGCCGCCGTGCTCAGCCTGATCTACCTGATCTTCCCAGGACCCTCACGTCTCTTCGGCCCCAGCATCTATGGCGTGCCGCTGCTCGACTGGCTGCTGGCACCGACCATCATCGCCGCAGCGATCTACCTGCCAGTCGTGTTCGACGAGCTGACGTTCCGCATCGGTATGCCGAACACGACCGATGTGACGATGGGCACGATCATGGTCGTGCTGACGCTCGAGGCTGCACGCCGTGCGATGGGGCCGGTGCTGCCCGGCATCGTCATCATCTTCATTCTCTACGCCTTGTTCGGTCACCGGATCGATGGCGTGCTCAGCCATCCTGGCGCCGACTGGAGCGGGCTGATCAACCACGTCTATCTGACGCAGGAGGGGATTTTCGGCATTCCTGCGAAGGTCGTCTCGACCTTCGTGTTCCACTTCGTGCTGTTCGGTGTCATCGCGACGCGGATGGGTCTGGGGCAGTTCTTCATCGACCTCGCCTCGGTGATCGCGGGGCGCTATCCGGGCGGACCGGCCAAGGTGGCGGTGGTCTCCTCGGCGATGTTCGGCTCGATCTCGGGCTCGTCGATCGCGAACACGGTCACCACCGGCTCGCTCACCATCCCGGCGATGAAGAAGATCGGCTACCGCGCGCATTTTGCCGGCGGGGTCGAGGCGGCGGCGAGCGCGGGCGGGCAGATCACACCGCCGATCATGGGCGCGGCCGCGTTCGTGATGATCGAATTCCTCGAGATCCCGCTCACCACGCTGATGGTCGCCGCGGCGGTGCCGGCGTTCATGCACTTCCTCGGCGTGTTCGTGCAGGTGCATTTCGAGGCAAAGCGCCTCGGCCTGCGCGGCATGGACCCGGACGACCTGCCACGGCTCGGGCCGACCGTTGCCCGTGGCTGGCCGACCGTGATCCCGCTGGTGATCCTGGTGTGGACCATCGTCGCCGGCTACACGCCCTATCTCGCGGCGTTCTACGGCATCACGGCCTGCGTCGTGATCGGGTTCCTGAACCCGCGGAACCGCCTGACGCTCACCGATCTCTGGTTCGGCTTCGAGACGGGGGCGCGCTACGCGCTCGCGGTCGGCGCGGCCGCTGCCGCCGTCGGCATCGTGGTCGGCGTGATCACGTTGACGGGCGCCGGGTTCCGCGTCGGCTTCATCGTCACCCAGGCGGCCGCGCGTACGGCCGAGTCGTTCGCGCCGCTGATCGCTCTGCTGCCCGAGGGAGCGATCACCATGCAGGGGCTGACGCTGTTCCTCACGCTGGTGTTCGTCGCGCTCGTCTGCGTGGCGATGGGGGCCGGCATCCCGACCACCGCGCTCTACATCGTGCTGGCTGCGATCGCCGCGCCGGCGGTGATGCAGCTCGGCGTGCCACCGCTCGCGGCCCATCTGTTCATCCTCTACTTCGGCATTCTCGCCGACCTGACGCCGCCCGTGTGCGTGTCCGCCTATGCCGCGGCGGGGATCGCGGGCGCCAACCCGTTCCGCACCGGGCTGACCGCGTTCCGCCTGGGGCTCGGCAAGGCGATCGTGCCGTTCGTGTTCGCCTATGCGCCGGTCATGCTGGTGGTTCTGCCGGGCTTCGAGTTCGGCGAGTTCGTGATGGTCGCGTTGAGCTGCGCGGCCGGCGTCTCCGCACTTGGCATCGCGATGACGGGGTATCTATTCGCCCCGCTCTCGCTCGTTGCGCGGCTTCCTTTGATCGCGGCGAGCTTGCTGATGATCGCGCCGTCGCTCACGGCGACGCTGATCGGAGCCGCGCTCGTGACACCGGTCGCGGCGGTGAACTGGGTGGCTGCACGGCGGCAGTTGGCTCAAACTTTCTCGGGATAGAGGCCCAACAGTCCTGTTTCGCTGGCTGCACAGCGCCCGCGCTCGGTGATCAGCCCGGTCACCAGCCGCGCGGGCGTGACGTCGAAGGCGGGATTGCCCGCCGGGCTGCCGGGACTGGCCACGCGCACGCGCGTCACCACACCGTCGAGGCCGAGTCCGGTGACCTCCGTCACCTCCTCCGCGCCGCGCTCCTCGATCGGGATCTCGGCGATCCCGTCGCGTAGGGACCAGTCGATCGTCGAGTGCGGCAGCGCGACCCAGAATGGGACGCCGTTGTCGTGCGCGGCCAGCGCCTTGAGGTAGGTACCGATCTTGTTCGCGACGTCGCCCGTGCGCGTCACGCGATCCGTGCCGACGATCACGATGTCGACCCGCCCCCGCTGCATCAGGTGCCCACCTGCGTTGTCAGAGACGACGGTGTGGGCGACGCCGTGACTGCCGAGCTCGAACGCCGTCAGGGCCGCGCCCTGGTTGCGCGGGCGCGTCTCGTCCACCCAGACATGGACCGCAATGCCGGTGTCGTGCGCGAGGTAGATCGGCGCCGTGGCGGTACCCCAGTCGACGGTCGCAAGCCAGCCGGCGTTGCAATGCGTCAGTACGTTGACGGGCTCGCCCGCCGGCTTGCGCGCCGCGATCTCCTCCAGCAGCTTCAGGCCATGCCGGCCGATCGCCGTGCAGGTCGCGACGTCGTCGTCGCAGATCGCGCCGGCGACCTGCCAGGCGAGCGCGGCTCGCGCCGCATGCGGCTGGTTCAGCACGGCGTCGCGCACGCGGTCGAGCGCCCAGCGCAGGTTGATCGCAGTCGGGCGTGTTGCCGCCAGCATCGCATGCGCGGCGTCGAGCGCGGCATCCGAGGCATCCTCGCGCAGCGCGAGTGCCAGGCCATAGGCGCCGACCGCACCGATCAGCGGCGCGCCGCGCACCTGCATCGCCCGGATCGCGTGCGCTGCCGCTTCTTTGGTCTCGATCCTCAGCCAGACGACGCGCCAGGGCAGCAGTGTCTGGTCGAGGATCGCGAAGGACCGCGCATCCTCGGCCGCACGCAGGCTGCGCGTCGTTTCAGCCCCGAGCCGCATCAGTGGGTCAGCCGCTGGTGCAGCACGCAGATCAGCGTGAACAGCCGCCGCGCGGTGTCGAAATCGACGTCGATCTTGCCATCGAGCCGTTTCGCCAGAAGTTCCGCGCCTTCGTTGTGCAGGCCGCGCCGGCCCATGTCGATCGCCTGGATGCGCGCCTGCTGCCCTTCCGCCACCGCGGCATGATGCGCACCGACCAGCATCATGTAGTCCTTGATCAGCCCGCGGAACGGGCCCATCGCCAGGATCACCGCGCCGATCGGCGCACCGTCGGCGCGTCGGATGTCGAACACGAGCCGCCCCTCGTTGAGTGCGAGATTCAGCGTGTAGGGACCGTCCGGCGCGCCTCTCGGGATGAAGCGGTTCTCGTGGAGCAGATCGGCGATCGCGCTGTTCCGGTCCGCCTCCAGCTCGGCCGAGGGCCTCGTCAGTGCCTCGGCCTCAAGCACGATCTCGCCGATCCGGCTCCGGTGCGGCACGCGCTCACCCCTCGGGACGCGGGTCGTTCTCGCGCCCGGTGATGCGGAGCCGCATCATCAGCCCAACCGTCGCACCCTTCACCGGGCGCAGCAGCACGAGCGCAAGCAGCAGCGACAGCGGCACGAAGACCCCCGCCATCGTCCAGGGCGAGGGCGCGTAGCCGCGCTCGGCCATCAGCATCAGCGGGATCACGATGTGGCCGACGATGAAGATGGTGAAGTAGGGCGGCGCATCGTCGGCGCGGATACGGCCCACCGGTGCATCGCACGTCCCACACCGCTCGGCGATCCTGAGGTAGCCGCGGAACAGCGTGCCCTGGCCGCAGCTCGGACAGCGGTTCGCGGCGCCGCGTGTGAGGGCAGCCCACATCGACGGCATGGCCCAGGCGGATACGCCCGGATGCTGGGGCAGGAGGTGCGGAGACATGCCCTCACTATATGGAGTGTGTGGCGTTCGTGTTGCAGTGCACCAAATAGGCGCTCCCAGCCCGGAGGTTCAAGGAAAAACCGCCGGGCCTTGGCTGACGAGGGCTGCGGCCGCAGGATGGCGGCCATGACCGGGCGGATCCTGTTCATCAACCCGAACAGCAACCAGCGCTGTGGCGCGGGCATCGCCGCCGCGCTCGACCCCTTCCGCGCCGAGGGCTTCCCCACGCTCGACGTCGCCACCCTGCCAGACGGACCGCCGGCGATCGTCGCCTGGTCGGACTGGTACGCAGCCGCGGGTCCGATCCTTGACACCATCCGCCGCGAGGACAACCGCACCGACCTGTTCGTCATCGCCTGCGCCTCCGATCCCGCGCTGCCGGCCGCACGCGAGACCACCCGCAGGCCGGTGATCGGGACGTTTGCAGCCGCGGTCGCCCAGGCCCTGACGCTGGCTGAGCGCTTCGGCGTGATCGCGCTTGCCTCCGCGAGCATCGAGCGGCACGCGCTCGCGCTGCGCCAGATGGGCACCGAGGCACGGCTCGCCGCCGAGATCGCGATGAACGTGGACATGGATACGCTGCTCGATCCGCAGGCGACGCGCGCGGCGATGCAGCAGACCGCACGTGAGCTGGTCGGGCGGGGAGCGCAGACCGTCATCCTCGGCTGCGCGGGCATGGCGCATCACCGCGCGGCGGTGGAGGACGCGGCCGGCGTGCCGGTGGTCGAGCCGTGCCAGGCGGCGGCGGGGCTTGCTCTGGCGAGACTTCTCCAGAGCCGCTGAGGGTCGGCGTCCGTCGCAGCATCGGCGGCCGCACGTTGCGTTGGGGCAAGCCGCGCGGCTGACGGGGCGATCGGGACCTACAGCCCCGCCTGCGGCAGCCGGCAGATCGCCCGCGCCAGCGCCTGCGCGCGCGGCACCACCGTATCGACCTCGAGATACTCCTCCGGCGAGTGCGCCTTGCCGCCCACCGGCCCGACGCCGCAGATCGTCGGCGCACCCACCGCCGCGGTGAATCCCGAATCCGCGCAGCCGCCCGAGAACTCGCCGGCGACCTTCAGCCCGGCATCGGACGCGGCGCCGACATAGGTCTCGAACAACGCGTTCGACGCCGCGGTCGGGTTCACCGGCAGGAACTCGCCCTTGATGGTCAGCGTCGCGCGTGTGCCGGGCACGTTCGCGGTGCGCACGATCTGCTCGATCCTGGCGACGATGTCGTCGCGCTGCGCCGGCTCGACATAGCGCAGATCGATCTCGCCCTCGGCATGCGGCGCGACGGTGTTGACCGACTGGCCGCCGCGCACCAGGCCGACATTCAGCGTAATCCCGGCCTTGAGGTCGGTCAGCGCGTGGATCGCGATGATCTTGCGCGCGAGCTCCTCGATGGCGCTGATGCCGGCCTCGAAATTGCCGCCCGAATGCGCGGCCTTGCCCTCGATCGACATCACCATGAACACCCCGCCCTTGCGCGCGGTGACCACGTTGCCGCTGGGCCGGCCGGGCTCGCTGTTGAACACCGCGCGCGCCATGCGGCCCTCGGCCTCGATCGAGGCGCGGCCCTCGGGCGAGCCGATCTCCTCGTCGCCGGTGAACAGCCCCACCATCGGCCCGGGTGCGGCCCCGAACTTCTTGAACGCCGCCAGCACGAAGGCGTTCATCACCAGCCCGGCCTTCATGTCGGCCACGCCCGGCCCGTAGGCGCGGCCGTTCTCGATCCGGAACGGGCGCTGCGTTGTCTCGCCCTTGGGGAACACCGTGTCGCGGTGACCCATCAGCACGATGTTCTTCCCCGCGTTGCCGCCGGCCTGGTCGGGCGCCGGCAGCACCGCGCGCAGCACGTCGCCCTTGGTGGCGCCGGGGATGGTCTCGACCGCGATGCCGTGGGAGTCGAAGAACGCCTTGATCTGGGCGCCGACCGCATCGACGCCGGGCTTGTCGTAGCTGCCGCTGTCGGTGTTCACAAGGCGCTCGAGCAGATCGAGCATCGCCTGCTTCTGGGTGGCGAGCCAGTCGGTGATGGCGGTTTCGGGCGAGGCGAGGTTCATGCGGGGCTGCTCCCGGTTGGTTCGGGCGGAGCCTCGGGCGGTGGGGCGGGTTCGTCAACCTTGGGCGGGTGGAAGGAGTAGCGGCGGGCTTCGATGAAGGCTCTCTGGGCCTCATTGAAGGTTAGTTTAGGGTGCCATTTGTGTATCAGTTCGTATTGATAAAGAAGTGTACTGGAAACAGGCTTAATTTTATTAAGTGCGTATTGTGCATTGTCCATGTCTTGTTTGAGCGGAGCATAGAGCAGTGACGATATGTCACTGGCACGCTCCTGCCGGATGAAACGGAAAAATTCATAGTCATCCCGCATTCGGATACGAGTGAATAGCGTTCCGAGGGCATCAGCGAGGACCGGGTCTACGCGCGTCTGATATGCCAGCATTAGTGCCAGCGCAGTGTACTGGGGACGCGTCCCGGCTGCTCCCAAGAAGGTGCGTAGTGCCTCGCCTTCACGGGAAGAGCGCGCAAGCCTATAGAGATTGACGAACCGCTTTGCGCCCCGCGGCGTCGTGGCAGCGAGCGGCATTAGTGCCGCAAGGACCTCCGCTTCATCTTTGGTCAGCGTCACGCGCTCCGCAGTCGCAGCGCGGCTTTCCTGTGGTGTCGCGTCGCCCGGTTGTGGCTGTTCGTCGGAATCGACGGCGACCGCACCGACAGGCGCCACCGCTGCTTCGGAAAGCGTCTCGCGCCTCTCTTCTTCCGCCTCGACACCTTCCGGCATCAGCACCCGAGCGAGCCCCGCGAAGGCTGGATCGCCCGGCCCCAGCCGCGGCAGCCAGAACGGCACCTGGAAGATCTTCTCCAGGTAGTCGCTCGGCCCTGCGCCGTTCTCGAACAGCTTGCCGTAGTGCGTCTGCAACGCGCCGCGCAGCCAGCGCTCGTCCACCGCGACCACGACGACGAACAGGCGGAACTGGAGCAGCAGCGCCACCGCCTCCAGCACCTTCACCACCTGCTCCTCGCGCAGCCGGTCGAGGTCGTCGATGTAGAGCACGATGCGGTCGATCGTCGGCAGGTCGCGGCGTGTGTCCTGCTTCGGATCGGCCTGCGCCGCCATCAGCCGATCGAGCTGCTCGAAGCTCCGCCGCAGCCGGCCGATCAGTCCGATTTCCTGCTCATACGCCTTCAGTTCGTCGCTCTCGGAGAGGAAGAAGCGCAGCATCGCGCCCGGCGTGGCGGCGGCCCTATCCAGGCTCTCGATCCGTGCGACGGTCGCGCGGGTCTCGGCCTCGCGCGCCGCGAGCCGTGCCGAGGTTGCTTCGCGTTCTGCGGCAAGCCGTTCGCGCTCGGCGCGCAGATCGGCCTCGGCCTTCGCTTCCGCTTCCGCCGCGTCGAGGATCGGCGACAATGCGGTGACCGCCCGCGCCGCGTGCGCGCCGAGCGGTGCTGCGAAGGCGACCAGCCCCGCGAGCGTCGCGACGACCGAGGGAAACACCCACGACACGACGACTACCGCGCTGGCGGCCGCCGCGAGCGACAGGATCGCCGTGCGCCCCGCGCCGGGCCGCATCAACGCGACCAGCCGGCGGCCGACAGCGAACGACCCCCGGCCCGCCGCGCGCAGCTTCGCCGCCTCGGCCGCAAGCGCGGTCGCGGTCGCCGCCTCGTTCGGCCCGATCACGCCCAGCGCGCGCAGCGTTTCGGTCACCTGCTCGCCGCGCATTGCGAGCACCTCCGCCGCGCCGCCGGCCACGCCGCGCTGGGCCTGCTCGGCGAGCCGCGTGTCGAGTGCGGCGATCTGACGGTCCAGCGCGGCGATCGCGCGCCGCGCGTCCTCCGCTGCGCGCTTCGCGGTCTCCAGCGACGCCTTGGCGAGCTCCGCCCGCCCGGTGATCTCAGCCAGCAGCGCATCGCCCCGATCGGTCGTCTTGCCCTCGATCCGCGCCACCTCGTCGCGCAGGCCACCGAAGATCTCGACCGCGAGCGAGGCCCAGAGATTCGCATCCGAGAACGACCACGCGTTGAACCGGATCTGCGCGACGTTCGTCACGAACGGCGTGTTCGCCTCGCCGCGCCAGTCGCGGCCGATGCGCTCCACCTCCTGGTGCATCATCGCCATGAAGGTGGACTTGCCGCTGCCCCAGTCGCCGAACAGACCGATCGCAAGCGGCGGGGCGTTGTCCTTCAGGCAGGCGAGTTCGGCGAGCCGCCGCGCGTCGCCGCGGCGGTTCAGCGCATCGTCGGTCTGTGGTGCGTCGGGGGTGAAGGCGGCCGCCGTCAGCACGGTCTCGCCCAGGATCGCGCGCCAGGCGCCGAGATCCTCCGAGGCTTCCGGGTTCGCCTCCATTGCCGCGAGCAGGGGCGCGCGCAGCGCCTGCGGGTCGATCCCCCAGTCGCGCTGCCAGATGCGGCGCAGGGCGGCCGAGAGCAGCGGCGCCTCGGGCGGGGCGATCAGCGCGATCAGCAGATGCCGCGCGTCGATCCGTTCGCGCGCGACCGTGCGCTCGGCAAGCTGGCGCGCCACGGCCAGCGCATCGGACGCGCGGGGCGACAGCGGCAGTTCCGTCGGCGCCCCTTTCTCGACCGCCGGGCTGCGGTTGCGCGCAATCGCTTCCGGGCCGGCAAGGCGCTCCAGCGCCTCGGCGAGCGCGGCGGCGATCAGCGGCGACCCGCGCTCCATCTCGCCCACCGCCACCAGCCCGCCGATCAGCGCGCGAAGACCGACGACGGGCGAGACGCCGCGCGTCGAGGCCTCGTTCGCCGCCATCGCGCCGGCCGCTTCCAGCGCGCGCCGCGTCGTCGCCGAGAACTCGGCCGCAAGCGCCTGGTCCAGCGTCTCAGGGGGCCAGGGTGCGCCGGGTGCCTCCGCCATGGCGGAACATTACCGGCCCGGCACAGGCACCGGAAGCGCCTACGCCGCCTGCTCGACGGCCCCCAGCACCCGGCGATAGGCGCGCTTGGCGAAGCTCGTGTGGTTGACGCAGAGCCGCACCAGCGCCTCGCGGTCGCCTTCGCGCAGCGCGCGCAGCATTGCGCGGTGCTCGTCGCGCGCCTGCACGGCCAGGGCGGGATCGGCCATCGCATGGCAGCGGAACGCGAGAGACAGCCGCGCGTGGTCGCGGATGGTCGCGGCGAGATGGCGGTTGCCGCAGGCCGCGAACAGGGTCTCGTGGAAG
>NZ_JBHYDW010000075.1:0-21793 GCF_051860475.1 Elioraea sp.
CTGCCTCCGCGAATCGTCTGCTGACGCAGCGAATCACAGCCGATTCAAACGACTCAACTTCTTCCCGGATGGGCTCTGAGGCCTTCTTGCCGACATGCTTCGCCAGCAATGCCTGAGACACATAGAACGAGCAAAAATACATATGTACGATCGCTTCTCGAAAAAGTTCACGCTCGACAAGCACTTCAGACGCCTCAAGTTCTGACAAGCATAGGGATAACAGAGTGCTTGCTTGCCGCGTCTGTTTGTAGCTATATTCCAGTTTCTTCATATTTTTCTGCCTATAGCTCAAATTTCCTTATGGAAGCTTCGCATAAATATGGCGACATATTTGACTTCCCTCCGACGTTTCCGCCG
The DNA here is from genome assembly GCF_051860475.1 of Elioraea sp. Classification (NCBI taxonomy): domain Bacteria; kingdom Pseudomonadati; phylum Pseudomonadota; class Alphaproteobacteria; order Acetobacterales; family Elioraeaceae; genus Elioraea; species Elioraea sp. The sequence goes on from NZ_JBHYDW010000075.1 coordinate 358, forward strand.
CAAAGTGGAATCCGATCAATTATTGCCCTCCGACGGAAATCGGACAAGCCCTGCATGTTCTACTGCAATCCCGGGGTTTCGTCCCCCTCCCATCCCTGCCACCCTTCCCGGCTCACCGACCGGGAGGACCCGCCATGCCCCACCGCCCCGCGCTCACCCGGCGCGCCACCGCAGCCGCGCTCCTCGCGCTGCCCGCCGCCGCCTACGCGCAATCCTGGGCGCCGTCCCGCCCGGTGCGCCTCGTCGTCCCCTTCGCCGCCGGCGGACTCACCGACATCCTCGCCCGTGCGGCCGCCGAACAGCTCCAGCAACGCCTCGGCCAGCCCGTGGTGGTCGAGAACCGCGGCGGCGCGGGCGGCAACATCGCCGCCGAGCTCGTCGCCCGGGCCGAGCCAGACGGCCACACGCTGCTGGTCGCCACCCAGGGCATCATCGCCATCAACAAGGCGCTCTACGCCACCCTGCCGTATGACCCGGACGCCGACTTCACCCCGCTCGCCATGCTTGGCCGCCAGGCGAACGTGCTGGTGGTGCATCCGGGCGCGCTCGACGTGCGCGACGTCGCCGGGATCATCGCGGCGGCGAAGGCGAAGCCGGGCGAGGTCGCCTATGGCAGTTTCGGCGTCGGCTCGTTCTCGCACCTGTCGATGGAGCTGCTCGCCAGCCGCGCCGGCATCCGCCTGCTGCACGTGCCCTATCGCGGCAGCGGACCGATGCGCACCGACCTCGCGGCCGGGCGCGTCGCCATGGCGCTGGACGCGATCGCCACCTCCAAGCCGCTGGTCGAGGCGGGCACGCTGCGCGCGGTGGCGGTGAGCTCGCCCGGACGGTCCTCCGCCCTGCCGGACGTGCCGCCGGTCGCCGACACGATCCCGGGCTACGACGCCTCGGCCTGGTACGGCGTGTTCGCCCATGCGCGCACGCCCGCCCCGGCGCTCGCCGCGCTCGATGCCGCGCTGCGCGCCGCGCTCGCCTCCGCACCCTATCGCGAGCTGCTGGAGAAGCAGGGCGTGGAGGCGATGGCCGAGGATCGCGAGGCGCTGAAGGCCGTGGTCGCGCGCGACAACGCGACCTGGCGCGAGGCGGTGCGGCAGTCCGGCGCGAAGGTGGAGTGATACCCGGAGCACAAAGCCTTGACCTTTGTGCGGAGGGTATCGCGCGCGGGGCTGGTGGGGCGGCCGCGCGCGAAACCAAGCCGATACCAGCCCACCGAAGGTCTGACCTTCGGTGGGCTGGTATGAGCCCGTTCGACGCGGCGATCGCCTGGGCCTGGGCCGGGCCGCCTTCGGGGTCGGGCGCGGAGGCGAAGGCGCGGCTGCTTTTGCTCGACACGCTGGGCTGCGCGGTGGCGGGGCTCGCGCATCCGCGCCCGCGCGCGCTGGCGGCCGCACTCGCGTCGTGGATGCCGGGGCCGGTGCAGCTCGCCGGTGCCGCGCTGTCGCGCGCCGGGGCGGCTGCGGTGCTGGCCGCTTCCGCGTGCTGGGACGAGGCGAATGAGGGGCTCGCCCGCGCGCATGGACGGCCCGGGCTGCCGGTCGCGCCGCTTGCGCTCGCCGCGCTGGCCGACGGCGCGACGCTCGGCGAGGCGGTGGCGGCGTACGCGCTCGGCTACGAGGTCGCGGGCCGCGCGGGCGAACTCTGGCGCATCAGGCCGGGGATGCATGTGGACGGGTCGTGGCACGCGCTCGGCGCGGCGACCGCGGCCGCGCGGCTGGCGGGCGGCGACGCGGCGACGTGCGCGCGGGCGGTGCGGCTCGCGTCGTGCCAGGTGCCGTTCGCGCTCTACGCACCGATCGCGGCGGGGATGGACGGGCGGAACTCCTATCCCGCTCATGCCGCGCTGCTCGGCGCGCTCGCCGGCGCGGCGGCGGTGGCGAGGATGGACGCGCCCGCGGGCTGGTTCGACGAGGCGCGGCGGATCGCGCTCGGGCTGGAGGGCGGCGCGGCGGAGCCTCCCGACACGTGGCTGCTGGAGGAGGCGTATCTCAAGCCCTATGCCGGGGTGCGGCACGCGCACTACGCGGCGGCGGCGGCGCAGGCGTTGCGCGTGCGGACCGGTCCGCGGCGCGTGGCGCGCGTGCGGCTCAGCACCTACGGCGAGGCTCTACGCTATGCCGGCAACCGCGCGCCCCGCGCCGCGATCACCGCGCAGTTCAGCCTGTCCTGGGCGGTCGCGGCAACGCTCACGCAGGGCGATCTCGGCCCGGCGGCGTACACGGATGCCGCGCTCGGCGATCCGGCGCTGCGCGCGCTCGAGGCATCGGTCGAGCTGGTGGAGGATGGATCGCATCCGGGCCGTTTCGCGACGCTGACGGTCACGCTCGACGACGGCACGGTGGAGGAGGAGACCGTGACCTCGGCGGTCGGCGATCCCGACCGGCCGATGACGGCAGAGCAGGCGGAGGCGAAGTTCCGCCGCTTCGCCGCGGGACTCGGCGAGGCGCGTGCGGCGGCGATCGCGGAACTGCTGCTGCGCGCGGAGCCTACGACGCGGGGTGCGCTCGACCTGACCTAACGTCGCGTCAGCAGGAACAGCCCCTGCTCGGCGAACAAATTCGCCAGCCGCCGGTTGCGCCGCCACGGCGTCTTCCGCCCCGCCTCGTCCACGCCCAGCCACCGCTCCACCCGATAGCCGTCGGCCTCGCACAGCGCGAAGAAGTCGCTGATCGTGCAGAGATGGATGTTCGGCGTGTCGTACCAGGCGCGGTCCAGCGCCTTGGTGCGCGGCATCCGGCCCGTCAGCAGCAGGCGCAGCCGCACCTGCCAGTGGCCGAAATTCGGGAAGGACACGATCGCGCGTTGGCCGATGCGCAGCATCTGCGCCAGCACCTCGCGCGGCCGTTCGGTCGCCTGAAGCGTGCGCGAGAGGATCACGTAGTCGAACGCCGCGTCGGGGTAGAAGGCGAGGTCGGTGTCGGCATCGGCGTGGATCACCGGCAGTCCGTGCGCGACCGCGGCTGCGACGAGCGGCATGTCCAGCTCGATGCCCCGCCCGTCCACGTCCTTCTCGTGCACCAGGATGTCGAGCAGGGCACCGTCGCCGCAGCCGATGTCGAGCACGCGCGCGCGGGGTTCGACCATCTCGGCGATCAGGCGCAGGTCCAGCCGGTCGGCGAGCGGGCGGCCGGTGCGCGGCGCGGGGGCAAGACCTTCAGGCATGGTCGTGTCGGGAAAGGCGACGAACGGAGCCTTCCGCCTCGCGGAAGGCGATGAATGCCTCCAGCCATGCCCGCCGTTGCGTGTCAAGGCCGCAGCCGCGCTTCGCGCGGTGCGCCGAAGGCGCAGCCTTGACACACAACGGCGGGCATGGCGTCCGGCTGTCATGCGCTCGACGGGGTCGAGCGCGCTCGACGCGCGCACCGTTCACCGCCACCGCTCCGCGGCACCCGCAAGGAAGCCGCTGACGGTGCGGAACAGGTCCGGCTCCTCGAGCAGGAACGCGTCATGCCCCTTGTCGGAGGCGACCTCGACGAACGACACGTTCGCCGCCGCGGCGTTCAGCGCGCGCACGATCTCGCGGCTCATCGCGGTCGGGAACAGCCAGTCGGACGAGAACGAGATCACGCAGAACCGCACCGGCGTGTGGCGGAACGCCGCCGCGACCGACCCGCCATGCTCGGCGGCGAGGTCGAAATAGTCCATCGCGCGCGTGATCGAGAGATACGAGTTGGCATCGAAGCGCTGCACGAAGGACGAGCCCTGGTACTGGAGATAGGACTCCACCTCGAACAGGTCGTTCGAGAAGGTCAGCATCGGGCCCGTGCGCAGCCGGCGGCCGAACTTCCGCGTCAACGCCTCCTCGGAGAGGTAGGTGATGTGCGCGGTCATGCGCGCCACCGCCAGCCCGCGCGCCGGCACCACGCCGTGCTTCCAGTACTCGCCGCCGTGGAAATCCGGGTCGGCGTTGATCGCCTGGCGGCCGATCTCGTGGAAGGCGATGTTCTGCGCCGAATGGTGCGCGGCGGCCGCGATCGGGATCGCGCTGAACACCCGCTCGGGGTGGAGCGCGGCCCACTCCAGCACCTGCATCCCGCCCATCGAGCCGCCGAGCACCGAGAACAGCTTCGGCACGCCGAGATGATCCAGCAGCTTGGCCTGCGCGCGCACCATGTCGCGGATGGTCACCGGCGGGAACTGCATGCCCCAGGGGCGGCCCTGCGGGCGTCCGTCCGCGTCCGTCATCTCCTCGCGCGGGCCCGATGAGCCCATGCAGCCGCCCAGCACATTGGCGCAGATGACGAAGAACCGGTCGGTGTCCACCGGCAGGCCAGGGCCGACCATGGTCTCCCACCAGCCGGGCTTGCCGGTGACGGGGTGGGTTTCGGCCACGTACTGGTCGCCGGTCAGCGCGTGGCAGACGAGGATCGCGTTCGACTTCGCATCATTCAGCCGCCCATAGGTGCGGTAGGCAACGACCAGCGGCTTCAGCACCGCCCCGCAGTCGAGCAGCAGCCCCTCCAGGAACACCACATGCGGGTGCGTGGTCCCGGCGGTCGCCAGTGGCGCACGGATGGTCTCGGCCATGCGCGATCACTAGAGCCGCGGCGCATCCCGCGCAATGCGTGCGCCCGGCGCGCTTGCGTCCGGCGCCGCTTCCGCTATGCCTCCTCCGCCATGCCCGCCGATCCCCCGCCAGCCGCCCAGGCCGAGGCTGAGCCCAGCGACCCCGCCTGGCCCGCGCCGGAGCGCTTCGCCGCGCTCCGGTCCGAGATCGACCGTCTGGACGCGCTGATCCATCAGCTGGTGATGCAGCGGGCCGAGGTGGTCGTCTCATTGGCCGAACTGCGCGCCAAGCGCGGCGCCCCGTTCCGCCCGGCCCGCGAGGCCGAGATCATGCGGCGGCTGCTCGCCAATCACCGCGGCCGCCTGCCCAAGCCCACCCTGGTCGGGATGTGGCGCGAGATGATCATGGGCATGACCCTGATCCAGGCGCCGTTCCCGGTCGCGGTCTGGAGCCCGGAGGCCGGGTCGGGCCATATCGCGCTCGCGCGCGAGCATTTCGGCACCGCCGTGCCGCTGCGCTGGATGCGCACCACGGCGCAGGTGCTGCGCGCGGTCGGTGCCGGCGAGGCCGCGGTCGGCGTGCTGCCCCTGCCGCAGGACGACCCGAACGCGGAAGGCGCCAATGACCCGTGGTGGATCGCGCTGATGCGCGGCGACGGCTCGGGACTGTCGGTGATCGCGCGCCTGCCCTTCGTCACGCTCCGCCCCGAGGGCGCACCGCGCGCCCAGGCCCTCGTGGTCGGCGCGCTTGCGCCCGAGGCTTCAGGCGAGGACCGCTCGCTGGTGGCGTTCGAGGCCGCCCCGGAGCTCAGCCGCGCGCGCCTGAGCGACCTGCTCGCGGCCGCGGCGCTGAAGCCGCGCAGCCTGGTGCTGTACCGGTCCGAGCGCGGACCCGCTACCTGCCTCGCGGAGGTGGATGGGATGGTCGAGCCGCGCGACGCCCGGCTTGTCGCGCTCGCCGAGGCGGGACTTGCCCGCCCCGCCGTGATCGGTGGCTGGCCGGTGCCGCCTCCCGAGTCCGCCTTTGCGCCGGAGTGATCCATGCCGCCGCTTCCGCGTCCGTCCATCCTGGAGATCGAGCCCTATGTCGGCGGCGAATCGAAGGTCGCCGGCGCCAACCGGGTGATCAAGCTGTCGTCCAACGAGGGTGCGCTCGGGCCATCGAAGCGCGCGATGGAGGCGTATCGCGCCGAGGCGGGCGAGATCCATCGCTACCCCGATGGCGGGGCGACCGCACTCCGCGAGGCGATCGGTGCTGCCTTCAAGCTCGACCCGGCGCGGATCGTCTGCGGCGCGGGCTCGGACGACCTGCTCTGCCTGCTCGCGCAGGGCTATGGCGGGCCCGGCACCGAGACGATCGTCACGCGCCACGCCTTCGCGATGCACCCGCTCTATGCGCGCTATGCCGGCTCCACGGTAGTCACGGTCGAGGAACGGAGCCTGACCGCCGACGTGGACGCGATCCTCGCCGCGGTCAGCCCGCGCACGACGCTCGTGTTCCTCGCCAACCCGAACAACCCGACCGGCACGCTGGTGCCGTGGAGCGAGATCGCGCGGCTGCGCGCGCGCCTGCCGGAGAGCGTTCTGCTCGTGCTGGACCTCGCCTATGCCGAGTACCTCGATGATCCGCGCGGCACAGCCGTGGTCGATCTGGTCGAGGCCGGCGCGAACACGGTGATGACGCGCACCTTCAGCAAGATCTACGGCCTCGGCGGGCTCCGGCTCGGCTGGGTCTATGCGGCGGCGGCGGTGGTCGATGTGCTGAATCGTATCCGCAGCCCGTTCAACGCCTCGCGCCCGGCCCAAGCGGCGGCGATCGCGGCGCTGGCCGACACCGAGCACGTCGCCGCCTCGCGCGCTCACAACAGGCGTTGGCGGCCCTGGCTTGCCCAGGCGCTGGAGAGCACCGGCCTGCCGGTCCGCGGCACCCACGGCAATTTCCTGCTCGCCGATTTCGGCGCGGTCGGGCGCAGCGCGGCGGAGGCCGACGCGGCCTTTCGCGCGCGCGGCATCATCCTGCGCGGCATGGCGGGCTACGGCCTGCCCGGAATGCTGCGCATCACGATCGGCACGGCCGAGGAGATGGAGGCGGTGGCCGAGGCCGCGGCCGAGTTCATGCAGCGGGCCGACCGCGCCGCCTCGCATGCCTGAGCCACTGTTTCGCCGCCTGGCTCTGGTCGGCGTCGGGCTGATCGGCTCCTCGATCGCGCACGCGGCGCGACGGCGCGGCGAGATCGCCGGCGAGATCGTCGCGACCGCGCGCACGGCCAAGACCCGCGCGACGGTCGAGCGGCTCGGCCTTGCCGACCGGGTGCTGGCCGATCCGGGCGCCGCGGTCGAGGGTGCGGATTGCGTGATCCTCTGCACCCCCGTCGGCGCCTATGCCGATGTCGCCGCCGCGATTGCGCCACACCTGGCGAAGGACGCGATCCTCACCGATGTCGGCAGCACCAAGCAGAGCGTGATCCGCGATGTCGGCCCGCTGGTGCCGGAGGGCGTGCATTTCGTGCCGGCGCACCCGATCGCGGGCACCGAACATTCCGGACCCGAAGCCGGCTTCGCCGAGCTGTTCGAGGGCCGCTACTGCATCCTCACCCCGCCTCCGGGCACCGACGACGGCGCGGTCGAGAGGATCGCCGAGCTCTGGCGCCGCGCGGGCTCCATGGTCGAGGTGATGGAACCCGGCCACCACGACCGGGTGATGGCGATCGTCTCGCATCTTCCCCACCTGATCGCGTTCACGATCTGCGGCACCGCCGACGACCTTCAGGACCAGGCGATGCAGGATGTGCTGCGCTTCGCGGCCTCCGGCTTCCGCGACTTCACCCGCATCGCCGCCTCGGACCCGGTGATGTGGCGCGACGTGTTCCTCAACAACCGCGAGGCGCTGCTCGAGATGACCCAGCGCTTCACCGAGGACATGACAGCGATGGCGCGCGCGGTGCGCTGGGGCGACAACGCCTACATCGAGGACAAGATCGAACGCGGCCGGCGCATCCGCCGCAGCCTGATCGCGATCAAGCAGGCCTAGCGCAGATCCCGATCAGGTGGACTCGCCTGATCGGGTGAAGATGCGCGCGAGCACCCTTCAGCGCGCCGCGCGCAACAGCGCATCGATCCGCGCCGCCGCTCCGGCCCAACTGAACCGCTCGCGTACCAGGGCGCGCGCCGATGCGCCCGCTGCCTGGCGCGCGGCACGGTCGCGCAGCAGCGTCACGATCGCATCCGCAAGGCCGGCGGGATCGCGGCGCACGAACGCGCCGTGGCCGGGCGGCAGGACAAGGCCGTTGGTCGCGAGGGGCGTCATCACCACCGGCCGCGCGCAGGCCCAGGCCTCCAGCACCTTGTTCTTGATGCCGACGCCGATCCGCATCGGCGCGACCGACACCCAGGCACGGCCGAGCACGGTCACGATGTCGGGCACGTCCGCCGCGACCACGATGCCCGGCTGCGCGGCGAGCGCGCGGATCTCGGGCGCCGGCGCACGACCGGCAATCACGAACCGCGCACCCGGCACGGCCTCGGCGATGCGTGGCCAGATCTGCTCGGCCGCGAACAGCGTAGCATCCACATTCGGCGCGTAGCCGAGCGAGCCGAGAAACACCACGGTCGGGACCACGTCCTCCTCGACCAACCGCTCCGTTGGCGGCACGGCCACCCCGTTCGGCACCACGTGCACGGTGTCGCGCCCACCGATCCGGCGCATCCATGCGGCGTCGCGCTCGCCCACCAGCACCGTCGCGCTGAAGCTCCATACCGTGCGCCGTGCGTATCGTATCGCGACTGGAACCTCCGCGAGGCTGCGCAGCCGTGCCCGCAATCCCCGTCCGCTGAGTGCGGCGCGCCAGAACTCCAGCGGATTGCAGTCGATCATGTCCATCACCGCGGGCGGCAGCCCGGCGTCGTCGAACCACACCGCCTCGGCGCCGGGGAACACCAGCGCGCGTGCGGCCGGGCGCTCGGCGAGGGCCGTGCGCACGGCGGCGCGCAGCGGTGCATCGTCGAAGCGCCACGGATAGGTGAGCCCGCTGCCCGTCAGCGCGACCGGAACGCAGGTGATGGCGCAGGGTACGACGTCGGTCGGGGCAACCAGCGTGATCCGCCACGCCCCCGCCAGCCCCTCGAGCAGGTTCGCGACCCGCAGCCCGTACCCGTCGCGCACGGGCCAGGGCGGCCTGGTGCAGACCGCGAGCAGCGTCGATTCTGCGGCGTCCGCCTCGGTCGCCACCTCAGCGTCTGCCGAGCGCGTAGGGGCCGCGCGGCCAGCGGATCTCCGGCAGCCGGGCGATCGGGATGCGCGCCGCCGTCAGCGTGCGGTCCTCCAGCGCGACCGGCAGCTCCACCTCGGAGCCCCCGCCCGGCGCCGGCCGCGACACCGCGGTCAGCGCGAGCCGCACGATCGCGAGCGCCTGGCGGTCGATCAGCCCGGCATTGCCCACCGCCTCCAGCGCCGGCCGCCAGTTGGCGATACGGATCGTTCCGGAACCCATCGGCTGCAGCGCGCCGTCGAGCGCCAGCGTCGCCCCGGCCGAGAGCGCGAGCGGCCCCCAGGCGATGGCCAAGCGGCGGAGCTCGATCTGCCCCGCCTCCTCGCGCCACGCGCGAAGAGAGGCCTCGGCGTCGGCGCCGGGCGGGACGGTCCCGGAGACCGCAACTTCTCCTGACACGGTCCGGATCACACGTCCGAACGGCACCTCCGCCCCGGGCCCGAGCCGTACGCCTGCGAGCGCCAGGGATACCGTCTGGTTCGGCTCTGCCGCCGTGTCGCGGTGCACGCCGGAAACGCGAAGCGTCTCGATCTGCACTGTCTCCGCGCCCTGCACCAGGGTCAGGTCCGCGCCGTCGAGGTGCCAGCGCCGCTGCGACCCTTCCGGACCGACCCGGAACGACGCCACCAGCGTCGCGGCCTCGATGTCGGCGGGCTCGATCCCGGCTGCGCCGGGGAATGCGACGCGGCAGGGGCAATGGAACACCACGCTCACCTCGCGCGGTGACGCCAGGCGCGCCCCGGCCTCAACGCGCACGGCCTCGAGCACCATTGCCGGCGCGAAGCCCGATGGGGGCCGCCGCAGTTCGGGCCGCTCGATCGTCGCCGTTGCCCGCACCGGCCAGCCCCCGCGCGCGGCCCCGCCATGGCGCATGGTCTCGCCACCAGGGCCGACACCGTCCATGGCGCCGATCACCGCGCTGCCGAGCAGCCACCACCATGCGCCATGGGCGGGCGCCGCGACGACCACCAGCGCAACCAGGAGCCAACCGATCCGACGCATAACGCTCCTTGTCCTGCCGCTTCGGACCCAAGCTATAGCGGTCTGCTTGCAGCCTGCCGACACACCGGCACTCGTCCACACCGACCAGGCTCGGTGGGCACCCCACATCGAGCCCGAATAAAGCCAAGACTAATCAATGTACTATGGCTCTCTGCTTGAGTTGTCTGGAAAGCTGGGGGATGCCGAACTCACAGAGTTGTCCACAGGCTCGGCACCGGCCGCCGCGGCCGCAAGGGTGGCGCGCAGAGGCCGGGCACCTCATTTCCCGCGAACGCGCTAGACTGCATTCTCGATTCCGCTGTCCCGACCACCGAACCGACATGGCCCGACGTCCCAAGCGCCTGCGTCTCGTCACCTGGAACATCAATTCCGTCCGTCTCCGGCTCGCCAGACTCGCCGACCTCGCGGTCGCGCTGGAGCCTGACGTCATCTGCCTGCAGGAGACCAAGGTCACGGATGCCGAGTTCCCGCTGCGCGAGGTCCGCGCGACCGGCTACCGGCACATCGTGATCAGGGGCGAGAAGGGCTACAACGGGGTTGCGATCCTCTCGCGCATTCCGCTCGCGCGCGTCGCGGACACGCCGAACTGGTGCGGCAAGGGCGACTGCCGGCATCTCGCGGTGGATCTCGACATCCCCGGCGCGCCGGTGCGGCTGCACAACTTCTATGTCCCGGCGGGCGGCGACATCCCCGACCCGGAGGCCAATCCCAAATTCCGCCACAAGCTCGACTTCGTGACGGAAGCGGCGCGATGGTTCGGCAACGGCGCAGCCAAAGGTGGACGGCAGATCATTGCCGGCGACCTCAACATCGCGCCGCTGCCCGACGATGTCTGGAGCCACCGCCAGCTGCTCGACGTGGTGTCGCACACGCCGGTCGAGACCAATCTGCTGGGGACGTGGCAGGCGACGGCGGAGGGGTGGATCGACACGATGCGCCATTTCGTACCGCCGCCGCAGAAGCTGTACTCGTGGTGGTCTTACCGCAACCGGGACTGGCGGCTGTCGGACCGCGGCCGCCGGCTCGACCATATCTGGGTCACGCCTGACATGGCCGGCACGTTGAAGGCCGGGCAGATCATGAAGGACGCGCGCGACTGGCCGCTCGCCTCGGACCACGTGCCGGTCTGCATCGAGATGCTGGTCTGAGCGTCAGGGCCACGTCAGCACGCCGACCACGGCGCCCGTCATCAGGCAGGCGAGCGTGCCACCGATCACGGCGGGAATGCCGAGGCGGGCGATGTCGTCGCGTCGTTCCGGCACCAGCGCAATCATGCCGCCGACCATGATGCCGAGGCTGCCGGGGTTGGCGAAGCCGCAGAGAGCGTAGGCAAGGATGGTGCGGCTGCGCTCCTCCAGCGCCGCACCGCTCCGCGCGAGATCGAGATAGGCGACGAATTCGTTGATGATGGTCTTGAGGCCGAGCAGGCGCCCGGCCTCGGCGGCGTCGGCCGGCGCGATGCCCATGGCCAAGGCGAAAGGGCGCATGGCGATGCCGGCCCAGTGCTGGAGCGGCTCGCCGCTCAGCGGCACGATCGCCTCGTTGAGCAGCGCGACGAGGGCAATGAACACGATCAGGGACGCGATCACGCCGAGCATGATCGCCAGCCCCTCGGCGGTGCCGCGCGCGATCGCCTCCATCGAGGTGGCGTACAGCCGTGGCGCGACCGCCTGTTCGGGCGGCGTGGCGGGCGCATCGGTCTCCGGGCGCATCAGCCGCGCGACCAGCACCGCCGCGGGCGCGCTGATCACGCTCGCGGTCAGCAGGTGGCCGGCGGCGTCGGGCAGGACGTCACGCAGGAAGATCGCGTAGATCGCGAGCGTGTTGCCGCTGATGGTCGCCATGCCCGCGGTCATCACCACGAACAGCTCGGCGCGCGAGAGCGCCGCCAGATAGGGCCGCACCAGCAGCGGCGCCTCGACCATGCCGACGAAGATGTTGGCCGCGGTGGCGAAGCCCGCCGCGCCCGAGAGCGCGAAGCCGCGACGCAGCACGCGGGCGAGCGCGCCGACGACGGCGGGCAGCACGCGCCAGTGGTAGAGCAGCGCCGAGAGCGCGCCGATGACCAGGATCAGCGGCAGCACGCGGAAGGCGAGGATGAACGAGGCGCCGGGCGCGGTCTCGGCGAAGGGCAGGGCACCGCCGCCGAGATAGCCGAACACCAGGCTGGTGCCGGTCTCGGTCGCGCGCTGGAGCGCATCGACCGCGTGGCCGATCGCGCCGATCGCGCGCCGCAGCGGCGGGATGGCGAGCAGCGCGGCGGCAACCGCGATCTGCAGCGCGAGACCCATCGTGACCATCCGCCACGGCACGGCCGCGCGTCGCGTCGCCAGCGCGCCCAACGCCCAGGCGAGGGCGACGAAGCCGACCAGCCCAAGCGCCGAGACGAACTGCGCGTTCATTCCTTGTCGGTCTCGATCGCCGCGACGTGGCCGGCGCGGCGGCGGATCGCCTCGGCTGAGACCTCGATACCCTGGATGTCGGCGCGTGCCTGGTCGAGATGCCGGCGCAGCGCGGTGACGCGCTCGCCGAGGCGGCCGGCGTCCTCGGCCAAACGCGCCACCCCCGCCTGGATCGCGCGCGCCTCATCGCGCAGCCGCGCGTCGCGCAGCACCGCGGCGAGCGTGGTCAGCACGGCCATCAGCGTGGTCGGCGAGGTGATCCAGACGCGCCGGCGGATCGCGTCCTCGACGACCTGCGGGAAGTCGGCGTGCAGCGCGGCGTACACCGCCTCGCTGGGCACGAACAGGATCGCGCCGTCGGCAGTCTCGCCGGGCACGACGTATTTCGCCGCCACGGCCTTCACATGCGCGAGCACATCGGCGGCGAAATCGCGGCCGGCGGCGATGCGCGCGGCGTCGCTCTCGGCGGCGCGCAGGCGGCGGAACGCCTCGAGCGGGAACTTGCTGTCCACCGCGATCGGGCCGGGCGGCATCGGCAGCCGGATCAGCGCATCGGCGCGCGCGCCGGTGGACAGCGTGTGCTGGAACGACAGCGCCGCGGCCGGCAGGGCGTCGCGCAGCAGCGCCTCCATCTGCGCCTCGCCGAGTGCGCCGCGCGCCTGCCGGTTCGACAGCACTGCCGAGAGATCCGTCACCTGCGCCGTGAGTGCCGACAGGTTCGCCTGCGCCGAGTCCAGCACCGAGAGCCGCTCGCCCATGCGCGCCAGCCCCTCGGCGATCGCGAGCTGCTGCGCGGCGAGCCGGTCGGCCAGCGCGGTCTCCTGCGAGGCGAGCGCCATCCCCTGGGCCTGCGCGGTGCGCGTGAGCTGATCCAGCCGTCCGGAGAGCTGCGCCAGTCCGGAAATCAGCTCAGGCGGCACCGCTGGCCGGCGCAGCAGCAGCACGGCGACAAGCAGCGCGAGCCCGAGCGCGATCCAGGCGAGCGGTGCGTCGGCGAGAGAGGCGATGCTCAATGGCGGAAGTGCCTCATCCCGGTGAGCACCATCGCGAGCCCGCGCTCGTCGGCCGCCGCGATCACCTCGGCGTCGCGCATCGACCCGCCGGGCTGGATCACTGCCGTGGCCCCCGCCTCGGCCGCGGCGATCAGCCCGTCGGCGAAGGGGAAGAACGCGTCGGACGCCACCACCGAGCCCTTCGCCAGCGTCTCCGGCAACCCCGCCGCCTTCGCCGCCTCGGCTGCCTTCCATGCGGCGATGCGCGCGGAGTCGATGCGGCTCATCTGGCCTGCCCCGATGCCGACGGTCGCGCCGTCCTTCGCATAGACGATCGCGTTCGACTTCACGTGCTTGGCCACCCGGAAGGCGAAGACGAGATCCGCGAGTTCCGTCTCGGTCGGTGCACGCTTCGTGACCACCTTCCGCGTCTCGCGTGTCGTGCGGCCGGCATCGCGCGTCTGCGCCAGGAACCCGCCGCCGACACTGCGCAGTGTCGTGCCGGGTGTCGCCGGGTCGGGCAGGCCGTGCGCGAGCAGCAGGCGCAGGTTCTTCTTGCGCGCGAACACCGCCTTCGCCGCGTCGGAGGCGTCGGGCGCGATCACCACCTCGGTGAAGATCGCCGCGATCCTCTCGGCCGTCGCCGCGTCGAGCGGACGATTCGCCGCCACGATGCCGCCGAAGGCCGACACGGGATCGCAGCGCAGCGCGAGATCCCAGGCGGCTGCGAGGTCGCGGGCGGCGGCAACACCGCACGGATTCGCGTGCTTGACGATGACGATCGCCGCGTCGTCGAACTCCGCGACGCACTCATAGGCGGCGTCGGTGTCGTTGATGTTGTTGTAGGAGAGCTCCTTGCCCCGCACCTGCGTGGCGGTGGCCACACCCGGGCGGCGGTCGGTGACGTAGAACGCCGCCTGCTGGTGCGGGTTCTCGCCGTAGCGCAGCGTCTGCGCGAGGCGCCCCGAGACCGTGAGCCGCGGCGGGAAGGCGACGCCGTTCTGCGCCGAGAACCAGGCGCTGATGGCCGCGTCGTAGGCGGCCGTGCGGGCATAGGCCTCGGCGGCGAGGCGGCGGCGCGTCGAAAGCGTGGTGCCGCCATGCTCGGCGATCTCTTCCGTGACGGCGGCGAGTTGCGCGGGGTCGGTGATCACAGTCACCCATTCGTGGTTCTTCGCCGCCGCACGGATCAGCGCCGGGCCGCCGATGTCGATCTGTTCGATGCAGGTGGCGAACGAAGCGTGCGCGGCGACCGTCTGCTCGAACGGGTAGAGGTTCACCATCACCAGGTCGATTGGCGCGATGCCGTGCTCGGCCATCTGCGCGAGGTGGTGGGGGTCGTCGTGACGGCCGAGGATTCCGCCGTGGATCTGCGGCACCAGCGTCTTGACGCGGCCGTCGAGAATCTCGGGGAAGCCGGAGACGGTGGAGACGTCGGTGACCGCAAGACCTGCGTCGCGCAATGCGCGCGCGGTGCCACCGGTGGAGACGAGGGCGACACCGCGGTCAGCGAGGAGGCGGGCGAAGTCGGCGAGGCCCGACTTGTCGGAGACCGAGAGCAGCGCTCGGCGGAGGGGAACGAGACCTTCGGGCATGCAGGAGTCCCAGGAAGACAACAGGGCGGGGGGCCGCAAGGCCCCCCGCGCCCCCCTGGAGGGGGCCCCTCCCGTTGGTCGGGGGCCGCGGCCCAATCTGCGGAGGGGGGTGCGGGGGGCGCCCCGTGGGGCCCCCCCTCGATAGCCCCAAAGCCGCGTGCGGGGGCGTGGTGCCTTTCGCCTCGTCATAGAGCTCCAACGCCCGTGCCCGCCCGGCCGCGCCCATGCGCGCCCGCAAGCCGGCATCCGCCGCCAGCCGCCCCAACGCCTCGGCCAGCGCCGCCGGATGGCGCACCGGCACCACGGAGCCTGTCTCGCCGTCCACCACCTGCTCGCGCGCACCGCGAATCCGCGTCGCCACCACCGGCAGCCCTGTCATCATGGCCTCGATGATGCTGCGCGGCATGCCCTCGCGATGGCTCGGCAGCACGAACAGATCGGCCCCGCGCAGCAGCTCGGCGACATCCGTCCGATACCCCAACAGCCTGAGCCGCGCCGCCACGGCGGGATCGCCTTCGGCCCGCGCCAGTGCCCCGGCGACATCGCCCTCGTGATCGCTCTCCAGTCGCGTGCCGACGCACGCGAGCGTCAGGCCGGGCACGCGGGCGAGCGCCTCGAACAGCTCGGGATAGCCCTTCTCGGCCACCATCCGCCCGATCATCAGCGCCACCACCGCCTCGTCGGACACACCCAGCCGAGCACGCGCCGCCGCGCGCTCCTCCGCCGTGCCAGGTCGGAACACGGCCGGATCGACGCCGTTGCCGATCGCCAGCACGCGACCGCCCGGCGCGATCCGCTCGGCGATCGCGGTCTCGGCGTCCTCCGCGCTCTGCGTGAACAGCACGTCCGTGAACCGGCGCCCGAACCGCTCGAGCCCGACATGCAGCCGCCGCTTCGCCGGCGCCATCGCCTCGTGGAAGTAGAACCCGTGCGCCGTGTAGACGATGCGCGGGATGCCGGCGATGCGCCCGGCGATGCGCCCGAGCAGCCCGGCGAGCGGCGTGTGCACGTGCAGCAAGTCGAACCGCTCGCGCCGGAACAGGCGGACGAGCGCAAAGAACGCCGGCAGGTTCGCGATCGGATTGAGGCTGCGCGCGAACGGCACCGTCTCGATGCGGAAGCCTTCCGCGCGCGCGGGCGCGAGCTTCGGCCCGTCGGCACAGATCCCCACCACCTCGTGCCCGCGGTCGCGCAGGCTGCGCATCAGCGGCAGCAGGAAATGCGTCAGCGAGAAATCGACGTTGGTGAGCTCGGCAATCTTCACGCCCGCGCCTCCAGCCAGCCGGCCAGCATCAGCACGGCCCAGAGCGCGCTCGCGTGATCGCGGTGTCCGGCGCGGTGTTCGGTCCAGAGCCGTGCCGCGCGCGCCGGATCGACCAGCCCGGCCTCGCGCAACCGGCGCGACTGCAGGCGATCCTCGGCCCAGCCGCGCAACGGTCCCCGCAGCCAGGCGCCGACCGGGAAGGAGAAGCCGGTCTTCTCGCGCTCGAACAGAGGTCGCGGCACGTGGCGCGCGAGCGCGTCGCGCAGCACCGCCTTGCCGCCGTCGGCGCGAACCAGCAGCCCGGGCGGCAGCGAGAAGGCGAGTCGGATCATCGCCGGCGACAGCATCGGCACGCGCACCTCGAGCGCCACGCTCATCGAGGCGCGATCGACCTTCGTCAGCACGTCGTCGTGCAGGTAGCCGGCGGCGTCGAGCGCGCGGAACCGTGTCAGCGGATCGTCGGGCGCGTCGCCCCGCGGCAGCGCCTCGCCATCGGTGCTGGTGAGCCGCGCGTACACAGCATCGAGATCGGGCGCGGCAAGCACGGAGGCGAGCTTGTGCAGCGTCTCGCCCGGCCGGCGCGGCGCGCGGGGGAGGGGAAGCAGCATGGCGTCCCACCAGCCAGGCGGCACCGCACCGATCGCACCGGCGGCCGCGCGGCGCAGCGCCCGCGGCACGCACGCAAGACGCGGCCACAGGCGTGCGGCGAGCACATGCCGGCGATAGCCGCCGAACAGCTCGTCTCCGCCATCGCCCGAGAGCGCGACGGTCACGTGGCCGCGCGTCAAGCGCGAGAGCAGCAGTGTCGGCAGCTGCGAGGAATCCGCGAAGGGCTCGTCGTACACGCGCGGCAGCGCGTCCACCAGTGCGAGCGCGTCCGCCTCCGTAGCACGCAGCACCGTATGGCGCACGCCGAGGGCCTCGGCGATGCGCGCGGCGTCGGCGCTCTCGTCATAGGCCGGGTCGTCGAAGCCGATGGTGAAGGCGTGGGCGGCACCGGGGGCCGCACGCGCCATCGCCGCGACCACGGATGCGGAGTCCACTCCGCCCGAAAGGAACGCGCCCACGGGCACGTCGGCGACGAGCTGCGCGCGTACGCTGTCGGTCAGCGCCGCATCGACGGCCTCTTCCGCCTCCGCCGCCGTCAGTGGCGCCGGGACCGTCTCGCGCGCGAGCGCCAGCACGTCGAACCAGCGCCGCTCCTCCGGCGCGCCGTCCATGCCGACGCGCACCAGCCCGCCCGGCGGCAGCTTGCGCACGGCCCGGAACACCGTTCGCGGCGCCGGGATGCAGCCGAGTCGCAGATACGCGGCGACACTTTCGGGGTCGATCTCCGGTACCCAGCCACCGGCCGCCTCGAGCGCGCGGAGTTCGCTGCCGAACAGCACTGCGCCGTCCGCCAGCATCGTCCAGGCGAGCGGCTTGATCCCGGCATGGTCGCGCGCGAGCCACAGCACGCGCTCGCTGCGGTCCCAGAGCGCGAAGGCGAACATCGCATCGAGCCGCGGCAGCGCACCGGGGACGCCCCATTGCGCCACCGCTTCGAGCAGGACCGCTGTGTCGCTCTCGCCCTGCACCGGCCGTCCGCACGACGCCAGCTCCGCACGCAAGGCACGGTAGTTGTAAAGCTCGCCGTTATAGGTGACGACGTAGCGGCCGCAGGACGAGGCCATCGGCTGCGCCCCGCCGGGCGAGAGATCGATGATCGCAAGTCGCCGATGCGCGAACGCGACGCCGGCCTGCGCGTCGGCCCATTCGCCCGCGCCATCCGGGCCGCGATGCGCGACCGTCCGCCCCATCGCCGCGGCACGTGCAAGAAGCGTTGCCTCGGCCGCCGGCCGCCGCAGGAAAAGGCCGGCGATGCCGCACATCCGCGGTCCTCAGGCCCTGCCCATCCGCGTGATCGCCCACTTCACCACCGAGACGGCGTCGGCGGGTCCGCCCGAAAGCACCACCTGCTGCGTGCGGCGGCGCTCGTCCGTGCCCGCATAGACGCTCTCTTCCAGAGCAAGGCGCGCGCCGTCCGCGCGCAGCGCCCAGCCCCCTGAGGATGGCGTGCGAAGCAGCACGCCCGCGCCGTCCTGCTGCAGGCTGGCGCTTACCGAGGGGTGCAGGTGGAACCGGATCGCGAAGGGCTGCGGGTGCGGCGCCTCGACGCTGTCCTCGCCTCGCACGTCCTCGCCGGTGTCGCCGAGATAGAGGCGGCGGCGATGGATCGCGTTGAACGGCTTTCGCCAGCCGTCGTGGCTGGCGTCCAGCCAGTGCGCGCCGTTCGCCTCGTGGCGTTGCAGCTCCACCTGCTCGGGTCGCCGCCCGAGCCCGGGCTCCTTGAGCTCAGCCGAGTTCACGTCCGCGACCACCAGCGTCGAGTGCGCGGCGGTCGCGCGCAGCGCATCCTTCCATGCGCTGGCCGCAGCGGGGGCCGCGCCGCAATTGACGATCAGCCGGTCGCGCCCGACCGACATCTCGAAGGCGAGCGTGCCGGCATGCGCGAGTCGGTCCTGCCCGCGCGGCGGCGGCGGGCCGGCATCCATGATCAGCACCGTGCGCCCGGCGGCGAGGCGTTCGAAGCGCATGTCGGGCGCGCGTGCGGGAGGTCGGGCGCGCATCTGCCCCTGGGTCTGCAGCAGGGTCAGCAATGCGGGGTCGCCCTCGCGCGTACCGTTGAACAGCGCCAGTCCGCCGTCGCCGTGGCGCAGCGCGGCAAGCATCGGCATGGCGCGGTCGATTGCGGCAGTCAGTGCGTGGGGCGCCGGCGCGCGCCCGATGCCGAGGATCGCCCGGATCTCGACCAGGTCCATGACGACCGCAACGAGTGCGGCTGGGCTGCGCTCGACATGCCCGCCATCCGGCAGAAGCTGACGGTCGATCTCCTGGCCGAGGAAGCGCAGGGCGCGTGCGAGATGCGGCTCGCCCCCGGGAAGGGCGGCGCCGGCGGCAACGAGGCCCTTCAGCGCAGTGAAGGCGCGCGCGTCCATTGTCTCGGCCGGAAGCATGCCGGAGAGCGTTCGGGCATCCTCGACGATGCGGCTCATCACGGCGGCACGGAACGGCTCGTCCGCGCTGGCGGCGAGGAAGTCCCAGTGCGACAGCAGCGCGGTGATGCGCGCGCCGAGCACGGCCTCGGGCCCGGCAGGCAGGCGCGGCCCGGCCTCGATCCAGGCGCTGACGAGCGCGCGCGCGCGCATCCGCGCGGCGTCGCTGCCCACCGCCCTCAGGTCGCGCAGCCAGGCGAAGCCGTGGGCGGCATCGGTCCAGGGATCGTTGCCCTCGGAGGCGGGGTCAAGCGGGCGGACTGTTCCGTCGACGACCAGCTCGCCCTTGAGGATGCGGCTGCCGCGGGTCGGGTCGCCGGGCCAGGGGTCGCGCAGCGGCAGACCGGGCGACTCGGGCGGGCGGGCGAACGGCGCCGCGACAGCCGGGAGGCGGCCGATGACACGCTGGGCGGCGCGCAGCCAGCGGCGCGGATCGAGGTCGGCGGGCATGGGCACTCTTTAGAATGGCTGGGGCCAGACGCCGCAAGTGGGTCGTCATCGGACCGGTCGTCGGGGCAGAACGTCTAGCGGACACCAGGGACGGCGGATGGCCTCGCTCTGGTGCGGTTCGAGGCGATCACGGGACGTCACGCCGGATGGCTCCGCCCTGCACCACCCACCTGCCGGCGGGCCGGTGGCTCCCCGGCCCCCCCTCTAATACGCCGCCACCCGCGGCGGACCCGCACTGACCGTCGCTGCCAGCGCATCGACATGCGCCTTCAGCCGCTCCGCCCGCAAAGCGACGTCACCCCAGAGATTGTCGAACTCGCCGGGATCGGCCGCGTGGTCGAAGATCTCGCCGACCGGGTGGCCGTGATACACGACCGACTTCCACCGCCCGTCGAACACCATCGAGCCGTGGCTGCGATCGCCGCCCCCGCCCGCGATCGCATCCTTGAACTCGGCGACCACGTGCGGCCTGTGCCGATGCGGGTCGGCCCGGCCCTCCAGGATCGGCAGCAGCGAGCGCCCCTGCATCGGCTCGGGCACGGCAAGCCCGGCGGCCTCCAGCAGCGTCGGCGCGATGTCCACGAGCTCGACCAGCGCCTCGCTGACCACACCGGAGTGGAAACGATCTGGCAGCGACCAGATCATCGGCACCCGCACCAGCCCCTCGAAGAACCGGCACCCCTTCAGCACCAGGCCGTGATCGCCCAGCATCTCGCCGTGGTCGGAATGATAGAGCACGATCGTGTTCCCGATCTGCCCGGAGTCCCGCAGCGCCTGCATGATCCGCCCGAACGCCGCGTCCAGGTGCTGGATCATCGCGTAGTAGTTCGCCTTCACCGCCAGCGCGTCGTAACCCTCGGGCACATGGCTCGCGACGGTGTCGTGATCGCGCTCCGCCGGCGGCGCCTGGGCGGGGTGACGGATGCGCGGGTCCTGCGGCTGCTTCTGCTGCTGGTCGATCCGCTCGAAGTCGCGCCAGCGCTCGGCATCGCTGTCGCGCCAGAGCGGCAGGGGCAGCGCGGCAGGATCGACCTCCGCCAGATACTCGGGCGCGGCGTCGAACGGCGCGTGCGGGTCGAACGGATTGATGCTGAGCAGGAACGGACCGTCGCGCCGGTCGGTCACGAACCGCACCGCCATTTCGGCGCACCAGGTGGTCTGGTGGTACTCCGCCGGCACCCCGGGGCCGCAGAACGCGCCCTTGTCGCGATAGAGCGCCTGCGGATCGATCTTCTTCTCGTGCCGCAGCCAGTGCTCGTAGGCATCGCCGCGCGCGGCATCCGGCGTCGGGTGGTGGTTCCAGAGGAACACCCGATACCCGTCCTGCGGCCGCGCCTCGTGGTACTTCGCCGCCGAGAGATGGAACTTGCCGATCAGCCCGCAGTCGTAGCCGGCATCGGCGAAGAGCCGCGTCACCAGAGTCTCGTGCGCCGGCCAGTAGGCGTTGCCGTTGCGATAGACGTGATGGCTCGCCGGATACCGGCCGGTCATCATGCTGGCGCGCGCGGGCGTGCAGATCGGGCTCTGCGTATAGGTGCGGCTGAACGCGGTGCCCGAGGCTGAGAGCGCGTCCAGCACCGGGGTGCGGATATGCGGATTGCCGAGCGCCCCGATCGTGTCCCAGCGCTGCTGGTCGGTGCAGAACCAGAGGATGTTCGGGCGGTCGGGCGTCGCTGTCACTGGAGCGTGATCCGCGCCGCCGTGACCGCCTCGCGCCAGCGCGCGCGCTCCGCCGCGAGCCGTTCGTTGAACGACGCCGCCGTGCCGCCCGCCGGCTCGGCGCCGAGCGTGGCCAGCCGCTCGCGCACCGGTGCGAGCGCGAGCACGGCGTTGAACTCGCGGTTCAGCCGCTCGACGATCGCGTCGGGCGTGCCAGCCGGCATCATCACGCCGAACCAGCCGGAGCTGTCGAAATCCGCGACGCC
>NZ_JBHYDW010000076.1:0-21530 GCF_051860475.1 Elioraea sp.
TGAACCTCGACACGCTGCGCCAGAACGACGTGTTCATCCTGGTGATCGAGGGCCGGTCGGAGACGCGCGTGCTGCACCAGGCGCTGCTGGTGCACGGATTGCCCGCGGGCTGGGAGGCGGAGCCGGCGCGGCTCGGTCCGGGCGAGGTCGCGGCCTTCCCGTTCCTCGGCGAGCTCTCGCGGCCGCGCGCGCTGGCGCTGCGCGACGACCGGCTGGTGGCGCAGCTCGATCTCTCGCCGGACGAGCCGGCGTTCAAGCTTGCCTTCCTCATCCGCGCGGTGACGCCGGGCCGGTTCGAACTGCCCGGCGCGGTGCTGACCGACATGTACAAGCCGCGCTTCTTCGCGCGCCAGAACACCGGGCGGATCACGGTGGCGCCGGCCGACTGAGATGCGCCGCGCGGCACTCGCGGTCGCGCTGCTGGCGGGGAGCGTGGTCGCGCTCGACCGCGCCTTGCCGCCCGATCTCTCGCGTGCGCAGGAGGTCTCGGCCGAGGTGACCGACCGCGCGGGCGCGACGCTGTCGGTGTTCCCGGTCGCCCGCGGTGTGTGGCGCCTGCGCACGACCGTCGAGGACGTGCCGCCCGATTTCGTCGCCATGCTGCTCGCGCGCGAGGATGCGCGGTTCCGCTGGCATCCCGGCGTCGATCCGCTGGCGCTCGCCCGCGCGACGGCCCAGGCGGCGGTGCATGGGCGCGTGGTCTCGGGCGGCAGCACGATCACCATGCAGGTCGCGCGGCTGCTTGAGCCGCGGCCGCGCACGCTGCTGTCGAAGGTGGTCGAGATGGCGCGCGCCTACCAGTTGGAGGCACGCTACTCGAAGGATGAGATCCTCGGGCTGTGGCTGACGCTGGCGCCGTTCGGCGGCAATCTGGAGGGGGTACGCGCGGCGTCGCTCGCGATGTTCGGGCGGCCGCCGATGGGGCTCGATCCGGCCGAACTCGCGCTGCTGGTGGCGTTGCCGCAGCGGCCCTCGGCGCTGCGGCCCGACCGCTTCCCCGAGCGCGCGGCGGCGGCGCGCGACCGTGTGCTGGAGATCGCGACGCGTACCGGCGTGCTGTCGCCGCGCGCTGCGGCGGAAGCGCAGGCGTCCCCGGTCGAGGCCGCGCGCCATGAGATGCCGCGTCTCGCGTGGCACCTCGCCGCGCGCGAGGCCGGCGAGGGACGCGTCGCGACGACGCTCGATGCCTCGTTGCAGGCCGCGCTGGAACGGCTCGGCGCGGAGACGGCAGCGTCGTTCGATGAGCGCGCCAATCTCGCGGTGGTTGTGCTGCGCAACGCGGACCGAACGGTGGCAGCGCATCTCGGCGCGGTGCCGGGCGAGGCGCGCGCGGGCACGCTCGATCTCACGCGCGCCGTCCGCTCGCCCGGTTCGGCGTTCAAGCCGTTCCTCTACGCGCTCGCCTTCGATGCGGGCGCTGTCCGGCCGGAGACGCGCATCGCCGATCTGCCGCGCCGCTTCGACGGCTATGCGCCGGAGAACTTCGACCGCGGCTTCGCCGGCGACGTCACCGCGTTCGAGGCGCTCAGGCTATCGCTCAACCTCCCGGCCGTTGCGGTCGCCGATGCGTTCGGCCCGCTCGCCTTCGTCGCGGCGCTGGAACGCGTCGGTGCCCCGCCGCGGCTGCCGCCTGCGGATGCGGGACCGGGCCTGCCGGTCGCACTCGGCGGGTTCGGCACGACGCTGATGGAGGCGAGCGCGCTCGCGGCCGCGCTCGCCGGGGACGGCATGGTTGCAGCGCCCGTCTGGCGTGCCGGCGAGACGGCTTCGCGGCAGCGCTTCGTCTCGCGCGAGGCGGTGGGCGCGGTGCGCGCGATCCTTGCCGCCAGCACGCCGCCGCCGGGCATGCCGCCGCAGCTCCATCCGCCGCGCATCGCCTGGAAGACGGGCACGTCCTGGGGTCATCGCGACGCCTGGGCGCTCGGCGTCTCGGCGACGCACACGGTCGGCGTCTGGGTCGGACGGCCGGACGGCACACCGCTGCCGGGCCAGACCGGGCGCGCAACGGCGACGCCCCTGATGCTGCGCGTGTTCGCGCTGCTGCCCGATCCCGGACCACTGCCTGATGCTCTGCCACTGCCGCCGGCACCGGCACTCGCGCGGCTCGGCGAGACAAGCGCGGATCGGCTGCGTCTGGTGTTTCCGCCGCAGGGCGCGTCGCTCGCGGACGGGGCTGCCGTGACGTTGCGCGCGGCGGGCGGGCAGCGGCCGCTGACGTGGCTGGTGGACGGCGCGCGGATCGTCTCGCCGCGGCACCGTCGTGATGCCGCGTGGCAGCCGGCGAGCCCTGGCTTCTACCGCGTCACGGTGATCGACGCCGAAGGCGCGGCAGCGGCGGCGGAGGTGCGCGTCCGTTCACCCTGACCGGGTCGCGGGGCGCGCCAGCGTGGCGGCGATGATGCCTGCGGCGATGATGCCGAACCCGATCAGGTCGGTGGCCGGCTCGGGGGCGAGCATCAGCAGCGCGCCCGCACCGAGCACGACGCGCGCCCAGGGTGGGAGCCTTCCCACTCTGTAGAGATAGCCCTCGAAGGCAGCGGCGAGCACCAGGATCGCGACGGAAGCCGTGGCAGTCGCGAGCAGGATCGTGCCCGTCTCGCCGCGCAGGATCAGCGCCGGCTGGAGCACGAAGAAGACCGGCAGCAGCATCAGCAGGATACCGATGCGCAACGATGTCACGGCTGTCCGCATCGGGTTCGCCTTGGCGACGAAGGCGGCGGCGATCGCGGCGAGTGCGACCGGTGGGGTGATGAACGAGACGAGACCCCAGTAGAGCACGTAGAGATGCGAGGCCATCGGATCGAGACCGGCGGTGACGAGCGCGGGTGCGAGCACGATCGCGAGGAAGATGTAGCAGGCCGAGGCGGTCATCCCCATGCCGAGGATGAAGCTGGTCGCGGCGCCGAAGAACAGCAGCAGCGGGATGTTGTCGCCCGCGTACTGCACGAGCTCGCGCGAGAACGAGTTGGCCACCCCCGTCACCGACATCCCGCCGATGATCAGCCCGATCCCTGCGATCAGCGCGACGAGGCGCGCCACCGCCTCGCCCGACTCGACGACCAGCCGGACGAAGGCGCGGAGCCCGAACCCGGTCGCGCGCCGGCGGAGCAGCGCCACGCCGAGCAGGAACAGCGAGACCCAGAACGGCGCCTGCGCCTCGATCCGATAGACGATCAGCAGCACGGTCAGGCCGACGATCGCGGCGAGGTAGTACCAGCCGCCCGCGAGCGTCGGCCAGAGCGGCGGAATCTCCTCGCGCGGCACGCCGTGCAGGTGGTTGCGGGCAGCGAACAGGTCGGTCTGGAGGAACAGTGCGAGATAGTAGAGCGCCGAGGGCAGGGCGGCCGCCAGCACCACCTCGGCGTAAGGCACGTTCAGGAAGCTCGCCATGATGAACGCCGCAGCCCCCATCACCGGCGGCATCAGTGCCCCGCCGGTGGACGCGCACGCCTCGACCGCGCCGGCGTAGTGCGCGGGATAGCCGCAGCGCTTCATGGTCGGGATGGTCAGCGTGCCGGTGGTCAGCACGTTCGAGGTCGGGCTGCCGGAGAGCATGCCGAACAGCGCCGAGGAGACGACCGCCACCTTGGCCGGCCCGCCGCGGCTGGCACCCATCAGCGCGAGCGCGAAGCTCATGAAGAACGCCGCACCCCCCGTGGCGGACAGTACCACCCCGAACACCAGGAAGCCGATCAGCATGTC
Organism: Elioraea sp.; assembly: GCF_051860475.1. Lineage (NCBI taxonomy): Bacteria > Pseudomonadati > Pseudomonadota > Alphaproteobacteria > Acetobacterales > Elioraeaceae > Elioraea > Elioraea sp. The sequence goes on from NZ_JBHYDW010000076.1 coordinate 3,703, forward strand.
GGCGACCACCTGCATCGGGATGCCGATCACGCTCTCGGTGCCGAACACGTGCTCCTGGATCGTGCCCGGCAGGTCGAGCTGCACGCCCCAGAGGAAGCCGGGCATCGCATCCGCGAACAGCGGATAGGCGCCGAACACGAGGCAGACGAAGAACAGGATGGTCTCGCCGGTGCGGCGCACACCCTCGAGCACGATTGCCGTGAACACACCCGCCAGCACGGTCGGCCAGAACGGTGCGGCAGCGTTCCAGCCGCGCAACTGGATGGTCAGCGCCGAAGCGGCGAGCCACACGCCAAGGCCGGCGAGGGAAGCGGCGAGCAGCCAGTCGAACCACGGCACGCGGCGCGCGTGGCGCCGTGTGGCGGGGAAGGCGAGCAGCGCGATCGCGCCGAACAGGCCGATCACAAGGTAGTGGAACGCGGTGCTGACCGGACGGAAGCCGAACAGGCTCAGATTGAACACCTGGTTCACCGCGATCGCGAGCCCCGCCACCGACAGCACGAACGCGGCCGCGAAGGCCGCGCCGTGCAGCCGGCTCGGCGGCTCTTCAGGTGCCCCGGCCGGCGTGGCGCCGGGGCCTGTCACCGTGTGCGCCTCAGCTCAGCGCGGCAAGGGTGGCCGTGCGGCGCTCACCCCACGCCTTGCCCAGAGCCTCCTCGGAGAGATTGCGGCTGCGCGCCTCCGGCAGGAACTCGGCCCAGGCCTTCTGCAACGCCTTGTGGCGCTTCAGCATCGTGTTCTGCCAGGACTGGTGCTCTGCTGTCCACTGCCCGGCCTCGCGCAGATAGCGGATCGCCCCGTCATGGAACGCGGCATCCATCGGCGGCGTGCCGGCGAGCGCCATCTCCCAGCGCGGCATGATCGGGTTCACGGCCTTGTAGAGGTCGAAGGTCTCGGCGAGCGCCTTCATCAGCGCGTACACCTCGTCGCCCGACACGTCCGCAGGCACGGTGATCATCGGGTATCGGTAGCCCATCAGCCAGGCGGGCGCGGCCTCGGACAGCCCGGCGCCGATCGTCTCCGCGAACGGCTCGACGAACGGCACGGCGCGCTTGGCCGCTGCCCAGCCCTCGGCGTTCGCCGGATCGAGTTGCACCCACGAGATCCCGCGCGGCGAGGCTTCGAGCTCGCGCAGAGCCGCCGCTGCCGGCGCCGCACCGGCGCAGTCGGCGCGGCCCTCGATCAGCGCGCGCAGGCTCGCGCCGTAGGAGGGCACCTGGACGAGCTGCACGTCGTTCCAGGTCAGCCCCGCGAAGGCGAGGATCGGCTCGACCTTGATGTTCACCGAGGAGTTCGCCGGCGCATAGGCCATGCGCTTGCCCTTGAGGTCGGCCGGCTTGGTGATGCCGCTCTCCTTCGTCGCCACCACCGAGAACGAGTTCTTGCGCCCGGCGAGCGTGCGGAAGTCCTGCGGTCCCCAGTCGGGGGCGGCGAACTCGTAGAGCCCCTCGACCGCGAAGTAGAGCTCGTTCGCCAGCCAGCCATGGCTCACGCGCTTCTGCTTCAGCGGCAGGATGCGGCCGATCGAGGTGCCGGAGGGCTGCAGCCGCACGCGGGTGCCGAAGGCGCGGCCGAACGCGTCGGCGATCGCCGAGGCCTCGACATAGCCGGTAGAGCCGACGTCATAGACCGACCAGACCATCGTGCCGGGCAGGCCCTGGATCGTCCGTGTCTGGGCGATCGCCGGGCGTCCGAGCAGTCCCGCGCCAAGCCCGCCGGCAAGTGCGAATGTGCCGCGTCGTGTCAGCATCCGAGTCCTCCCGTCGCTGTTCGTTGCGGGCGCTGTGCCGCCCGTCGGTTCCGGGAGTCGGGCACAGACGGGCGGGGCGCGTCAATCGGCGCCATGGCGCGCTATGCACGTGCTAGGGTCTCCTTGCGACTCCTCGCCGGTCCAACGAACGCATCCTGCCGCACGTGCCATTCCTCTTGTTCCGCATTGCGCTCGTCCGGTCGGCCCGGCCCGGGAACCGCCCAGGCGCCGTGCGGGTGGGCTGAGCCTTGGCGTCGACCGCCACGCTCTCGTTCGCCGTCCGCCCGCGTGTGCTCGGGCGGCTCACAGGGCGCGTCGCGCTGCTGCTGACGGGCATCAACGCACCGCTCGTGCTGCTCTCGCTGATCGACCAGGAGTGGGCAGGGGCAGGGGCCCATGCCGCCGTGCTGGCGACGCTGCTGGGGCTGTGGGTACTGCTCTCGTGGGGCAGGCCGGCGGCGGTGCCGCAGACCAACGAGGCGATGGTGATCTCGGCGATTGCCTTCGGGCTCGGCTCGGCCGCGCTCGCGTTGCCCTGGTGGGCCGAGGGCGTGCCGTTCATCGACGCGCTGTTCGAGGGCGTCTCGGCGGTCACCACCACCGGGCTCTCGACGCTCGACAGCGTCGAGAACAAGCCGTGGTCGTTCCTGTTCGCGCGTGCCTGGGGCCAGTGGTCGGGCGGGCTGATGATCGTGCTGCTCGCGCTGTTCCTGACGCTCGAGCGCGGCGCGGTGGCGGGCCGCTGGCTCTCGTACCAGCTCACCGCCGAGGAAGTGATGCTGGGTTCGCGCGCCTGGATGCGGACCATGACGATCGTCTATGGCCTGCTGTCGGCGGGAGGGATCGCCGTCTATCTCGCAGCCGGGCTCGATCCGTGGACTGCGCTGCTGCACGGGCTCACGACCGTCTGCGGCGGCGGGTTCTCGACCGTCGATGCAAGCCTCGGCGGCGTGGGCGGGCGCGCGGTCCAGACGGTCGGCATGCTCGGCGGCGTGCTCGGCGCGATCTCGTTCCTGATCTGGCCGCAGCTGCGCAAAGGGCGCTGGCGCGAGGTGCTGGCCGCGCCGGAACTGCGCGCCTTCGCGGGCCTCTGCATCCTTGGCGCGGTGGCGCTTTACGGCACGATGACCCTGCTCTCGGGCCTGCCCTGGCGCGAGACACTGTGGGACGCTGCGCTGATGTCGCTCTCCTGCCAGGCGACCACCGGGTTCTCGACCCTCGACCTCGCCCCGCTCGATGCCGCCTCGAAACTGGTGATGATCACGCAGATGATCCTCGGCGGCGACACTGCCTCTACGGCAGGCGGGATCAAGATGTTCCGCCTGATCGCCATGCTGCGGCTGATCCGGAGCGCGATCGCGCGCACGGCCCTGGCGCCGCACGCAGTGATTCCGACACGGGCCGGCGAGGCCGACCTGATCCGCGGCACCGCGACCGTCGTGACGCTGTTCGCGGTGGTGCTGATTGCGGTCTGGGGTATCTTCCTCGCCGCCGGCATCGATCCGGTCGATGCGCTCTATGATTGCGCCTCCGCGCTCTCGACCTGCGGCGCCTCGGTGGGGGTCGCCTCGCACACGCTCGCGTGGCCCTTGAAGCTGGTCCTCACCGTGACAATGCTGGTCGGGCGTCTGGAGATCGTCGCCTTCCTGGTGCTCGCCTATCCGCGCACCTGGATCGGACGGCGCCAGGACGAAGGGAGATAGCGATGCGGGTGGTGATCGTCGGCGCGTCCAATCTGGCGGCGGCCACCGCCGAGTCGTTGACACAACGCGGCCACGAGGTGGTGATCGTCGAGCGCGACCGCGCCCGCATCGATGAACTCGGCGAGCGGCTCGACGCCGCCTTTGTTGCCGGCGACGGGATCCGGCCCTCGATCCTGAAGGAAACCTCGCCCGACGAGTGCGAGGCCTTGCTCGCGCTCACCAGCGGCGATCAGGACAACATCCTGGCTGCACTGGTGGGCCGCTCGGTCGGGTTCCAGCGCGTGCTGCCGAAGGTCTCGGACCCGGAACTGGAGAACGTCGCGATCGAGGTCGGACTGACCGAACTGCTCGTGCCGGAACGGACCATGGCCCAGGCGATCGCCGACCGGGTCGAGGGCGGGGCGGGAACAGGTGCGGAACAGATGATCCCGGCCGGGTTCCGGCTGTTCACCTTCATCGCCAGCATGGAGGATGCCGAGCGCGAGGTGCTGAAGGACCTGCCGCGCGGGGTGAAGCCGCTCGCGATCTTCCGCGGCGACGGCTTCGTGCTGCCGTCCGAGACCGACCAGGTGCACGCGGGCGACCGGGTGCTGCTGATTCTGCCGGCGGACCGTTACGACGACATGCTGGCCAAGCGGGCCAAGGGCAAGCGCAGGGGCGGATAGCACCGTGCACCGCGACACATCTCATCGTGTGAGAGGTGGTTGCGTCGGCATGTTCGGCACTCGTTTCCGCGGAAAGGCCTCGCGCGGCGGACGGGTTTGCGTGACCAGCGGGCGAGGACTGGGTATAGTTTCGGCGATGGACCGCAGTCTGAGCAGATCATGACGACGCTGAGCCAGGAGGGACGGCTTCTCAAGATCGCCTCGCCGCTCGGCGACGACGTGCTGATCCTGCGGGGGCTGCACGGCGAGGAGGGCATCGGCAGGCTGTTCCGTTTTCGGCTCGATCTGTCGGCGAACGATCCGGCGATCGCGGCGAACGACATCCTCGGCAAGGCGGTGACCTGTACCATCGCGCCCAAGGAAGAGGGGGCGCGCCACATCAACGGCTATGTCGTCCGATTCGGGCCGGGCGAAGGCACGAGCCGCGACTACACGCAGTATGTCGCCGAGATCGTTCCGTGGTTCTGGTTCCTCACGCACACCAGGGACTGCCGGGTGTTCCAGAGCAAGACGACGCAGGAGATCCTTGAGGTCCTGTTCGGTGATGCGGGGTTCAGCGCCTACGACTTCCAGATCGAAGGCTCGCTGCCGACCCGGGAGTACGTGATCCAGTACAACGAGACCGACTTCGACTTCGCCTGCCGGCTGATGGCGGAGGACGGGCTGTTCTGGTACTGCACCCACGCCGATGGCGCCCATACGCTGGTGATCGGCGACACCAACAACGCCTTCCCCGAGGCCGACGGGCCCAAGCTCGTCTCGGCGCTCGGCGCGCAGGGTGTCGCGACCCACAGCGGCACGACCGTCGAGGAGGCGTGGGTGCCCGGCAAGGTGGCGACTGCCGACTACGAGTTCCGCGCCTCGCAGGACGTGCTGCCGGCCGAGGCGAACTCGGTGCTCGGCCGTCCACTGGCCGACAAGTTCGAGGTGTTCGACTGGCCCGGCCACTACGCCACCACCGGCAAGGGCGACAGCGCGGCGTCCGCCTCCGACGGCGATCCGATCAAGCAGCGCATGATCGAGGCGATCGAGGCGCAGTCGGCCCGCGTCAGCTTCTCGAGCGCGTCGGCTTGGCTTGCGCCCGGACATCGGATCACGATCGGCACCTATGCCGATGACGACGCGGCCGATCGCAAGCTGGTGGTGGAGACACAGAGCCACCAGGCAGTGGACGAGACCCACCTGAATGCGCGTTCGGTGCCGAGCTACGGCTGCTCGGTGATCTGTTTCCCGGCCGACCTGACCTATCGCCCGGCGATCCGCTCCACACCGCCGACGATGCCCGGGCTGATGTCGGCGGTGGTGGTGGGGCCGTCGGGGGAGGAGATCTTCGTCGACGAGTTCGGCCGGGTGAAGGTGCAGTTCCACTGGGACCGGCTCGGGGCCAAGGACGAGAACAGCTCCTGCTGGTGCCGCCTCAGCCAGGCCTGGGCCGGCGAGGGCTGGGGGATGTTCCACTTCCCGCGCATCGGCTCGGAGGTGCTGGTCGGGTTCCTCGATGGCGATCCGAACCATCCCGTGATCATCGGCTCGCTGCACAACGGCCAGAAGACCGTGCCGATCCCGCTGCCGGACGAGAAGACCAAGACCGGCTTCATCACCCGCTCCTCCACGGGTGGGGGGGCCTCGGACTTCAACGCCTTCTGGTTCGACGACAAGGCCGGCAGCGAGAAGGTCTATTTTCAGGCGCAGAAGGACTACGAGCGGCTGGTGAAGAACAACGAGACCGTCCACGTGAAGGCGGACCGCAGCTTCAAGGTTGACGGCAAGCAGGACCACATCACCAAGGGCGACTACGCGTTCAAGGTCACCCAGGGCGACCACAAGGTGACGATCGACCAGGGAAACCGTGCGGTCCAGGTCAAGATGGGCAACTACAGCACCAAGGTGGACATGGGGAACATGGACACCAAGGTCGGCATGGGCAACTACGACGTGAAGGTGCCGCTCGGCAAGGTGACCATCGAGGCCATGCAGGAGATCATGCTCAAGGTCGGCGGCTCGAGCGTGAAGATCGACCAGATGGGCGTGACCATCAAAGGGATGATGGTGAAGATCGAGGGCACCGTCATGCTGGAGGCGAAGGGCCTGATGACCAAGGTGGGCGGCGACGCGATGCTGATGGTCAAGGGCGGCATCGTGATGATCAACTGAGCGAGGGGCGATGAGCACGCAGGACACTGCCTCGCCTCAGCGCCCGCCGGTCAAGCTGAAGGCGGCGGAGATGAAGACGGTGCTGGAGCGGGCCGACCTGACGCCGGATGCGCTGAAGATCGCCTCCGGCTGCCCGGACGTGCCGGCGGCGATCGACGCGCTGGCGCAGGCCGGGCTGGTCACCGATGCCACCCGGATGGTCGCGCATGCGCTGCCCAAGCGCGAGGCGGTCTGGTGGGCCTGCATGTGCGCGCGCGCCACCGAGCCTGCCCCGCCGCCCGCCGACGTCGAGGCCCTGACCGCGGCCGAGACCTGGGTGCGCAAGCCCGAGGAGCCGAACCGCCGCCAGGCCATGGCCAAGGCTGAGGCGGCCGGGTTCCGCACGCCCGAGGCCTGGGCCGCGATCGGCGCGTTCTGGTCCGGCGGCTCGATGGCGCCGGAGGGTCAGCCCGTGGTGCCGCCGGGCGATCACCTGACCGGGCTCGCGGTCGCCGGCGCGGTGTCGCTCGCCGCCGTGCGCAAGCATCCCGAGAAGGCGGATGCGACGTTGCGCGCCTTCCTTGCGAGCGCGCTCGACATCGCCGGCGGCGGTGCCGGGCGGATCGCGCCGGTCGCCTGAAGGGAGGCGCCATGTTCCCGGCCGCCCGGATCACCGATATGCATGTCTGCCCGATGTTCACCGGGCCCGTGCCGCATGTCGGCGGACCGATCTCCGGACCCTGCGCGCCGACGGTCCTGATCATGGGCCTGCCGGCCGCGCGGGTGACCGACATGTGCATCTGCGTCGGCCCGCCGGACGTGATTGTCATGGGCAGCATGACGGTTCTGATCATGAACCTGCCGGCGGCGCGGCTGACCAGCCAGTGTGCCCATGGCGGCGTGATCGTGGGCCCCGGCGCGCCGACCGTGCTGATCGGCGGATGACCTGACGATGGACCTGGTGCTGTCGATCGTCCGCTGCCCCGACGCGGCGGTGCCTGAGAGCCGCAGTTTCGGCGGCGGCGAGGTGGTGATCGGCCGCGGCGAGGACTGCTCCTGGAAGCTGGCCGATCCGGACCAGCACTTGTCGCGTCGGCATTGCAGCGTGGCGTTCCGCGGCGGTGCGTGGCGCGTCACCGACCTCTCGACCAACGGCACGCATGTCAATCGCTCGCCCACGCCGATCGGCAAGGGCAACGAGGTGCCGCTGCATGACGGTGACCGGCTGACGCTCGGCGAGTACGAGATCGAGGTGCGCATCCAGGACGCCGGTTCGGCGACGATCGGCGGTATCGGCGGGCTCCCGGCCCATGACGACCCGTTCGCGCCGTTCACATCCGAGCCTCCGGTGGGGCCGGGTCGGGTGGATGTCGGCGGGCCGCTGATCCCGGACGATTTCAGCCCCGACGCCCCGGGGCCGCAGGAGTCCGAGCCCTGGCACGGTGGCAGCCGTCCCGACCACACCCCGGCGGGGTCCGACTTCTATGCGCCGCCCAGGGTGTCGACGCCGGTGATCCCCGACGACTTCGACCTAGACGCGCCCCCGGGCAAGCCGTCGGCCCCGCCATCGGGCCCTGGCGGCAAGCTCCCCGACGCGTGGGACCTCGACGAACCGCTGACCCCGCCGCAGCCGCCGGCGCGGCCGGCAGAGCCCCTGCCGCCCGGTTCCTGGGACCTGGACGCGCCGCCTGCGCCGCCTGGGCCGCCCACGCTGCCGGCGCACCAGGCGCCGCCTCCGCCCGCCGCCGCGCCGCCGCCCGTCGCCCGCGCGCCCGAGCCCGCTGCGGCCCCGGGCGATGCCGCGCTGCTCAACGCCTTTCTCGACGGCATGGGGCTCGCCGGCATCGAGCCCGGCGGGCCCGATCCGGCGACGCTGATGAAGGGGCTGGGGGCTGCGTTCCGCGCCTTCGTCGAGGGGCTGCGCGAGGTGCTGATCACGCGCGCGACCATCAAGAGCGAGTTCCGGATCGAGCAGACCATCATCGCCGCGCGCGGCAACAACCCGCTGAAGTTCAGCCCCACGCCTGAGGACGCGCTGGTGGCGATGCTCGGGCGCAGCCGTGCGTTCATGGCGCCTGAGGCGGCCGTGAAGGACGCGCTCGACGACATCAAGCGCCACGAGATCGCCACCATGGAGGCGATGCAGGCGGCGGTGCGCGGGCTGCTTGCCCGGCTCGATCCGGCCGCGATCCGGACCGAGGCCGAGCAGGGCGGGGGCCTGTCGCTGCTCCCGGCGCAGAAGCGCGCGCGGGCCTTCGAGCTCTACGAGCAGCGCTTCGCGGCTGCGCTGGCCGATCTCGATGACAGTTCCGATGGTGCCTTCGCGCGCGTCTTCGCCAAGGCCTACGAGGCCGCCTCGGGCAAGCGGTAAGGGAGGAGCGAGCGTGATGCAGAGACCCCTGGGCGCGCCGGGACGGCGCTTGGTGCTGGCCTCGCTTGGGGCCGGACTTGTCGCCGGCGCCGGGCCCGCGCCGCCGCCGGTCGTCGATCTCACGGTGCAGGTCGGCCCGCAGGTGAATCCCGGGATCGACGGCCGCCCGCTGCCGGTCGCGGTGAAGCTCTACCTGCTGACGGCGGCGGGCAAGTTCCAGGCGGCGGACGTGTTCGCGCTGATCGAGCGCGAGGCCGCCACGCTGGGCGCCGAGCTGATCGCGAGCGAGCAGATCGTGTTCGAGCCGGGCCAGACGCGCCAGATCACCCGCGAGGCCGACAGCCGCACGCGCTTCCTCGGCACCGCCGTGCTGTTCCGCGACATCGACCGGGCGCAGTGGAAATCGATCCAGCCTGTCGCCTCGACCGGGGTGACGCGGCTCCGCCTGACGGCCGACCGACTGGAGAGCGCGCTTAACCCCGCCTAGCGAACCGATGTAGCCTGCACCACCTCAGGTGGAAGGGACGGAATGTTCTGGCAGAACAAGGTGGTCTGGCGCGAGGGGATGTTCCTGCGCGCGCAGCACTTCCAGCAGCAGGATCGCTTCGTCGAGGCGCTCGTGCGATCGGCGACCGCCTCGCTCACGCCATTCCCCTGGGGCGTGGCCAGCGTGACGATCGACCGCGAGCTGCTCGGCACCGGCCGCTTCGCGCTCGCCGCTGCCGCCGGCGTGCTGGAGGACGGCACACCCTTCGCCATCCCGGACGAGACCGACCATCCGCCACCGATCGAGCCGGGCGAGAATGTCCGCAACTGCCTCGTCTATCTGGCCGCGCCGACGCGCCAGGCCGGCGCGATCGAGGTCGCGTCCGACGGGCCCGAGGCGAAGGCGACGCGATTCGCGCCCTCCGCCTACGAGGCATTCGACACGCATTCGGCGTCGGCCTCCGCCGCCGAGCTCCAGGTCGGGCGGCTCCGGTTGAGCTATCTGCTCGAGACCCAGGACCGCGGCGGCTTCGTCGGCCTGCCGGTCGCGCGCATCCTGGAAGTGCTGCCGGACCGCAAGATCGTGCTGGACGAGCGCTGGATCGCGCCGGCGCTGGTGTGCAGCGCGGTCACCCCCCTGATGGGGTTCATCAACGAGCTCACGGGCATGTTGCGCCAGCGCGCCGAGGCGATCGCGGCGCGGCTTGGCCAGCCGGGCGCGCGCGGCGTCGCCGAGATCACCGACTTCCTGCTGCTCCAGACCATCAACCGCGTCGAGCCGCTCTTGTCGCACTGGTCCGCGGCCGGCGCGGTGCACCCCGAGACGCTCTACCGCGCCCTCGCCTCGCTTGCCGGCGAACTTGCCACCTTCACCGAGGCGTCCCGCCGCCCGCCCGCCTATCCGGCCTATCGCCACGAGGACCTGCAACGCAGCTTTGCCCCTGTGATCGCTGATCTGCGCAAGAGCCTCTCGGCGGTGGTCGAAACCACGGCGGTCGCGATCCCGCTGCAGGAGCGGCGCTTCGGCGTGCGGGTCGGGCCGATCGTCGATCGGAATATTCTCAAGGCGTCGCAGTTCGTCCTCTCGGTGCAGGCCGACATGCCGGCCGAGCAGCTCCGCCGCGTGTTCCCGAACACGGTGAAGATCGGCGCGGTCGAGCAGATCCGCGAGCTGGTCAATGTCGCCCTGCCCGGCATCCAGGTGCGGCCGCTGCCGGTCGCGCCGCGGCAGATCCCGTTCTACGCCGGGGCGACCTACTTCGAGCTCGATCGCGGCAGCCCGCACTGGCAGCAGATGCAGACTTCGGGCGGGTTCGCGATCCATGTCTCGGGCGACTATCCCAACCTAAAGCTCGAGCTCTGGGCGATCCGGGGCTGAGGAGCGCCAGATGCCACAGGACAACCCCTTCGCCGAACCCGGCGACGACGACCGGACAGTGATCCGCCCCGCGCCGGGCGGACGGGCGCGCGTGGAGCAGCGCCAGGCCGCCGCGCCTGCCGAGTCCTCGCCGTTGCCGCCGCTCGCCACCGCGCCCGCTTCGGGCGGTGCCGAGGCGATCCCGCGCGTCGGCATCAACGCGGTCGCCGCCGCGGCCGCGCCGCTGCTCGATCTGGTCGGCCGGCTCCGCAACACCGCGCGCCCGCCCGAGGCCGGCGATCTGCGCGAGCGCGCGATCGCCGCGCTGCGCCAGTTCGAGGCGGATGCGCGCGCAGGCGGCGTACCGGCCGAGCAGATCCGCGCTGCGCACTACGTGCTCTGCGCCACGCTCGACGACGTCGTGCTGAACACGCCCTGGGGCAGCCAGAGCGCCTGGGCGACCTCGAGCCTGATCTCGACGTTCCACCGCGAGACCGGCTCGGGCGACCGGTTCTTCGCGCTGCTCGAGCATCTCCAGAAGGAACCCGGCCGGCACAAGGAGGTGCTGGAGCTGATGCATCTCTGCCTCAGCCTCGGCTTCCAGGGCCGCTACCGGCTGAGCGCGCGCGGACCCGCCGAGCACGAGCGGGTGCGCGAGAGCCTCTACGCGGTGGTGATGGGCCATCGCCAGGCGCCGCACCGCGATCTCTCGCCGAGATGGCGCGGGCTGGAGGCCGCATGGCGCCCGCCCGGCCGCGCGGTGCCGATCTGGGTGATCGGCGCGCTGGCGGCGGCGATTCTGGGCGGGCTCTACGCCTTCTTCGCCTTCTCGCTGAACAGCCGCTCGGATTCGGTGTTCGCCCAGGTGCTCCAGGTGCCGCCGCTGACCCAGCCCGCACTCGCCCGCGTGGCCCCGCCGCCACCTCCGCCGCCTCCACCGCCGCCCGAGGCCGGGCCCGACCAGCCGACGCGGATCGCCACCTTCCTCGCGCCGGAGATCCGCGAGGGGCTGGTCGCCGTGCTCGCCTCGCCGCAGATCATCGTCATCCGCATCAAGGCCTCGGGCATGTTCGCCTCGGCCCAGGCGGAGGTGACGCCGCGCTTCGTGCCGATCCTGGAACGCATCGGCAATGCGCTGAAGGAGGAGCCGGGTGACGTTCTGGTGGTCGGACATTCCGACTCCATCCCGATCCGCACCGTGCGCTTCCCCTCCAACTACCACCTCTCGACCGCGCGCGCGGAATCGGCACGGGCGGTGATCGCGCGCACGATCGGCGATCCCAATCGCCTGCGCTCCGAGGGGCGAGCAGATGCCGAGCCGATCGCCGACAACGCGACGCCCGAAGGGCGGGAGCAGAACCGCCGCATCGAGCTGATCATGCCGCGCATGGAGCGGCCGCTGTGAAGCCGCCGGCGGGACTCGCGGCGCTGGCCGGCAAGCTCTGGCTGCGCGCCGGCGTCAGCCTGATCGGCGTCGGGCTGCTCGCGACGCTGATCTGGTGGTTCGGGCCGCTGCTCGTGATCGGTGGGGTCGCGCCGCTCGAGAGCGAGATGGTGCGGCTCGGCATCATCGCGGTGCTCGTGCTGATCTGGGCGGTCTGGACCTTCATCGCCTGGCGCAAGCGGAAGAAGGCCGAAGCAGCGCTGATCGCCGGCGCCTCCGCGGCCGACCCGACCGCCGAGGCGGTCTCGGACGAGGTCGCCGCGCTCAAGAGCAAGCTCGCCGAGGCGCTGACCCTGCTCTCCAAGGCGCGCGGCTCGGGCGCGCTCGACGAACTGCCCTGGTACGTGATCATCGGCCCGCCCGGCTCGGGCAAGACCACGGCGCTGATGAACGCGGGGCTCAACTTCCCTCTCGCCGACCGGATGGGCGGGGCGCGGCTCTCCGGCGTCGGCGGCACGCGGCTCTGCGACTGGTGGTTCACCGACCAGGCTGTGCTGATCGACACGGCCGGCCGCTACACCACCCAGGACAGCGATGCGGCGGTGGACAAGGCCGGCTGGCAGGCCTTCCTCGATCTCTTGCGCCGGAACCGCCCGAACAGCCCGCTGAACGGCGCGCTGGTGGCGATCAGCGTCGCCGATCTCGCCACCCTCTCGCGCGAGGATCGGCTCGCGCATGCGCGTGCCGTGCGCGCGCGGCTGAAGGAGCTCGACGAGCGGCTGGGCGTGCGCCTGCCGGTCTATGTGCTGTTCACCAAGGCCGACCTGATCGCCGGCTTCACCGAGCATTTCGACGATCTCGACAAGGAGGGGCGGGACCAGGTCTGGGGCGAGACCTTCCCGCGCGACGCCAAGGGCGCCGAGCCGTTCCGCGCCGCCTTCGCGAGCCTGCTCGAGCGCATCAATGCGCGCATCCCCGTGCGCGTGCAGACCGAGCGCAGCCCCGACCGGCGCGCGGCGCTGGCGGCCTTCCCGGCGCAGCTCGCCTCGATGGAGGGCCCAGCGGCGGAGTTCCTCGACGCGGCGTTCGGCGAGAGCCGTCTCGATCCGGCACCGTTCCTGCGCGGCGTCTATCTCACCTCCGGCACGCAGGAGGGTACGCCGATCGACCGGCTCACCGGGGCGATGGCGCGGCTGTTCAACGTGCCGAGCGCGCGCGCCGCCGCGCCTGCGCCGGGGCAGGGGCGGAGCTACTTCCTCGGCCGGCTGCTGCGCGAGGTGGTGTTCGGCGAGTCCGGACTCGTCGCCTCCAAGCCCGGCGCGCAGACGCGCAAGCGGGTGATCTCGATCGGCGCCTGGGTGCTCGCGGCGCTTGCCGTGCTCGGCCTCGGCGGCGTGTGGTTCAACGCCTACCGCACCAACCAGGAGCAGGTCGCCCGGCTGGAGACGGCCAAGCGCGAGTTCGCCGAGGCTGCGCAGGCGGTGCAGTTCGATCCGGTGGCCGAGGCGGATCTGCTTGCTGTGCTGCCGCTGCTCGACCGCGCCCGCGCGTTGCCCTTCGGCCCGGACGACCAGGAGCGGGGCTCAGGGTTCGGGCTCGGCCAGGCGGACAAGCTCGCCGCGGCCTCGAACGCCGTCTATCGCCGCCAGCTCGACCGCGTGCTGCTGCCGCGCCTGCTCTGGCGGCTGGAATCGCAGATGCGCGGCGCGCTCAACCGCCCCGACTTCCTCTACGAGGCGACGCGCGTCTATCTGATGCTCGGCCAGCAGGGGCCGCTGGACCGCGCGCTGATCCGCGACTGGATGGCGCTCGACTGGCAGCAGGCGTTTCCGCAGCACGCAGACTCGCGCACGCGGCTGGCGCGTCATCTCGACGCCATGCTCGCCGCACCGATGGCTGCCTACCCGCTCGACGGCGCACTGATCGACGAGGCGCGGCGGGTGTTCTCGCGCCTGCCGCTGGCGGGGCGGGCCTATTCGCGGCTCCGCCCGCTCGCGGCCGCGGCCAACATCCCCGATTTCTCGCCCGCCCAGGCGGCGGGCGCGGCCGGCGCACGGGTGTTCACCCGAGCCTCGGGCAAGCCGCTCACCGAGGGGATCCCGGGCGTCTATACGGTCGAGGGGTTCCACCGCGCCGTGCTGCCGGCGCTGCCGCGCGTCGCGCGCGAGGTCGCCTCGGAGTCCTGGGTGCTCGGCCCGGGCAGCGCGGTCACGCTCGACGAGGCCGCTCTCGCGCGGCTCCAGCGCCAGATCCTCGACGAGCACTACTACCCGGCCTACGCCCAGGCGTGGCAGGAGCTGCTGAACGATCTCGCGATCGTGCCGTTCCGCGCCATGCCGCAGGCGATCGACACGCTGAACATCCTGTCGGCACCGCAATCGCCGATGCGTGACCTGTTGGCAGCGGTCGCACGCCAGCTCACGCTCTCGCGCGACCCCGACGCGGCGCCGGCGCAGCCGGGCGCGCAGCCCGGCGCGGCCCCGACCACGCCGGCGCAGCGGCTTCAGGCCGTGTTCGGCGCGGCCGCACCGGCCGGCGAGGCGCCGAAGCCGATCGGCGCGGCGATCGACGAGCAGTTCGAGGCGCTGCGCAGCTATGTCGGCGCCGGCCCCGGCGCGCCGATCGACAACACGCTCAGAATCATGAACGAGCTCTACCAGCAGCTTGCGCGCCTCGCCGCCTCGCCCGCCGGCGCGCCGCCGCCGGCCGCGGGGCTCGATCCGGCGCAGCAGCTCCAGGGCGAGGCCGCGCGCGTGCCGCCGCCGGTGAACACCTGGCTGCGCGGGGTCGCGCAGTCGGGTACGGCGGTGCGCGCGGGCGGCGTGCAGCAGGCGGTCGCCGGCGCGCTTGCCGCCGGTGTGGCGCCGCTCTGCACGGCAGCCGTCGGCAACCGCTTCCCGTTCGTGCGTGGCGCGCAGGCCGAGACGCCGATGGACGACTTCGCGCGGCTGTTCGCGCCGGGCGGGCTGATCGACGGGTTCTTCAACACCAACCTGCGTCCGTTCGTCGATATCGGCGCGCGGCCGTGGCGGGCGCAGCCCTCGGACGGGATCACCCTACCGATCAGCCAGGGGGCGCTGATGAACTTCTACCGCGCCAGCGTGATCCGCGACGTGTTCTTCGCCGGCGGGCCGCAGCCGCAGATCCGCTTCGAGATCCAGCCCGTTTCGATGGATCAGGGGGCGCGCCAGGCGCTGCTCGATCTCGACGGCGTGACGATCTCCTACGCGCACGGGCCGTCGCGGCCGACCCAGGTGATGTGGCCCGGGCCGAACCGCATGACCAATGTCCGCCTGGTGCTCGACCCCCCGCCCGCGAGTGGCGTGGGCACCATCAACGAATCGGGTCCCTGGGCGCTGTTCCGGCTGTTCAGCCGCGCCCAGGTCGCGCGTGGGCGGGTGCCGGAGGAATTCTCGCTCACCTTCTCGCTGGGCGAGCGCAGCGTCACCTACGTCGTCCGCGCCGGCAGCGTGTTCAATCCGTTCGCGCTGCGCGAACTCTCGGAGTTCCGGTGCCCGGCGCTGCAATAGTGGGCGCGGCCTCGCCGCCCGGGCTGTTCGGCAAGCTGCCGGAGCAGAGGGATTTCGTTCGCCGGTCCCTGCCCGAGGGGTTCGTCGCACCCTGGGACGCGTGGCTGCGCGCCGGGCTGGAGGAGAGCCGCGCGCGGCTCGGCGAGGCGTGGCTCGCGGCGTTCCTGGAGGCGCCGATCTGGCGCTTCGCGCTCGCCCCCGGCGTGTGCGGCGCGCGTGGTGCTGCCGGCGTGCTCGCGCCCAGCGTCGATGCGGTCGGGCGGCACTTCCCGATCACGCTCGCGGCGCTGACCGACGCCGCGCCGGATCCGGGCGCATCGCCCTGGCACGACGCGCTGGAGGCCATCGCGATCGACGCGGTGACCGAGGGCTGGACTGCGGAGAGGCTCGCGGCCGCCCTCGCCCCGACGGGCCCGCCGCCCGAGGGTACGATGGCCGGCGGCAGCGTGTGGCAGACGCTCGGTGCGCCGCGCGTCCAGCCGCGACGGCTCGAGCTCACCGCGCTGCCGGCGCCACCGGCGTTCGCCGACATGCTCGCTGATGCGGCGGGCGAGGCGGCCGCGCCATGAGCGCGCCCGCTCCCTGCCGCGGCTGGGGTGCCACGCATGCCGGAACGAAGCGGCCGAGCAACCAGGATGCGTACCTGCTGCGCTCCGAGATCGGGCTCTGGGCCGTTGCCGACGGCGCCGGCGGGCACGGCGGTGGCGAGATTGCCTCGGCGCGCGTGGTCGAGGAGCTGCGCGCGCTGCCGCTGGGGCTTTCTTCCGGTGAGCTGCTTGCGCGCACCCGCGACGCGCTTGAAGAGGCGAATGCGGCACTGCGGGAGGAGGCACGCGCGCGCGGACCGAGCGCGATGCTCGCCTCGACCGTGGTCGCGCTGATGCTCCGGGGGGGGCATTTCGCCTGCCTCTGGGCCGGCGACAGCCGCTGCTATCTCTGGCGTGGCGGGTATCTGACGCGGCTGACGCGCGACCACTCGATGGTGCAGGAGCTGGTCGATGCGGGAGCGCTCACGGAGGAGGGGGCCGCGCGCCACCCGCACGCCAACGTGGTCACGCGCGCGGTCGGCGCCGACGACACGCTTAACCTCGACAAGGTGACGGGGCAGGTCATGTCAGGCGATCTGTTCGTGCTGTGCTCGGACGGGGTGGCGAAGGATCTCGGCGATGCGGCGATCGCGTCGGCTCTGATCGCGGGCGGCGACGGGCAGGGGCTTGCGGACTCGCTGATCGCGCTCGCGATGACGGCGGGCAGCACCGACAACGTCACGGTGGTGGTGGTGCGCTGCCCGTGATGCGGACAGCGCACCGGCGCGTCAGAGCGTGGTGGCCTGGCCGATGTCGTAGGCCACCTTCATCTTGTTCGCGTCCTTGCCGGCGGCATCGCTGCCCGTGTAGCTGTACTCGATCTTCACGAAGTTCAGGCTGAGCGACTCCGACGGCTGGTCGCCGCCCGAGGACACCGAGTAACTGGAGATCAGCACGTCCTCGAACTTGTACATGCAGAGCTCGGCCATCTCCTTGCCGGTGCGCGTGACGGCGACCTTCACCATCTTGCCGCTCTGGCCGATCAGGCTCTCCTCGAGCAGCTTCGGCGACGAGACGTCCATCACCTTGGTGACCACGACCTCGCTGATCGACGGGGCGGAGGACTCGCGCTTGGCGGCCCGGCCGGTCGGGGTGGAGATACCGCGACCGCTGCCCAACTGCACCGAGCCGAGCTCGATCCATTTCTCGTAGCCCTTGGCGGTGACGTTCCCGTCGATGCCGTCGTACTTCATGTAGATGGCCATGAGACGCTGTTCCTTTCCGTCCGTGTCGCCCTTCCGGCCGGGCGCTCGCCGGACCCGGATCGCTACTGCTTGGCAACGTAGCTGAAACCCCGGCCGGAATCGAGAGGCGGTCGATGACAGCAATGCCCGCCGGCGGCGGCCTTGCGAACGGTGATCCGTCACCGCCCCGGTCCAGGGCCTGGTGCGGCTCGTCCCGGTCGGTGACTGGTGCAGCCCTCATGCGTTGACCCGCAGCAGAGACGAAACGGGCCCGGCGCGACGGCCGGGCCCGCAACCGTCACGCGTCGAGGCGCGTCAGAGCGTGGTGGCCTGGCCGATGTCGTAGGCCACCTTCATCTTGTTCGCGTCCTTGCCGGCGGCATCGCTGCCCGTGTAGCTGTACTCGATCTTCACGAAGTTCAGGCTGAGCGACTCCGACGGCTGGTCGCCGCCCGAGGACACCGAATAGCCGGAGATCAGCACGTCCTCGAACTTGTACATGCAGAGCTCGGCCATCTCCTTGCCGGTGCGCGTGACGGCGACCTTCACCATCTTGCCGCTCTGGCCGATCAGGCTCTCCTCGAGCAGCTTCGGCGACGACACGTCCATCACCTTGGTGACCACGACCTCGCTGATCGACGGGGCGGAGGACTCGCGCTTGGCGGCCCGGCCGGTCGG
>NZ_JBHYDW010000077.1:0-21519 GCF_051860475.1 Elioraea sp.
GTCCACCGGGCGGGGCGGGGCATCGCGGCGCACCCCCAGCACGTCGCGCAGCTCCTCCCGGCCCCAGTCCATCTGCATCGTCGTAGTCGGGGACAGGCCGTGGAACCGGATCTCCTTGAGCTCCGACGCTGCGTATTCGTACTGGGCCGCGACCTGGGCGGCGAGCGCGGGGTTGCCGCCCAGCCGGCCTGGCGCATCGGCATAGTAGGACGAGGCCGAGTAGACCGCCGTATAGACCGGGTTGGAGCCGAACGAGATGCCCATCTCCGCGCTGACCGAGGGCGGCAGGAAGCCGATTCCCTGCGCCGGCGGGGTGCCTGGCACCTGGGTGCAGGCGGCGACGAGCGCGGTGGCGGCGAGGAGCATGCGGTGCATGATGGCGGTTCCCCTGGCTGGCGGTATCGATGTCGCAACTTCGCGCCGATCGGCCCGTCTGCCAATCCACAAACGCGCGAAGCGTCTCCTTCTCGCACCGCTTCTCGGCGCGCTGCTCTCGGCCTGCGCCGCGCTCGTCCCAGCGGAGGAGCCGCCCGTCCCGTATCCTGCCACCGCGCGCGATCGGCTGGTGCGCGTGGCCCTCGCCGAATGGGAGGAGTGGGGTCGGCAGTTCACCGACCACACCGGCTCGGTCTCCGGCGCGCCGGCCGGTACGGGCCGCACCGAGGACATGATCGAGGCCTTCCCGGCTCTGGTCGCATACTGGTCCGCAGTGCCAGGGGCCGAACCGACGGTTGCGCGCAACCGCAGCGGGTACCGCCTCGCGGCGACCGATCCCGCGCGCGCCCCTGCCCTCTGGGCGGAGGTGCCCTGGAGTGCCGCCTTCCTCTCCTTCGCGCTGCGCGCCGCCGGCTACGATCCGGTCGATGTGCCGGCCGCACCGGCGCACTGGATGGTGGTGGACCACCTGCTCGACCGCGCCGCGCGCTGGCCGGAGACAGCGGCATTCGTGCCCTGGCCGCCCGGCGCCTACGCCCCCGCGCCGGGCGATCTCCTCTGTGCGACGCGGGCCGAGGCGCGGGGGCGCTACGCCGGCCCGGCAGACCGCTCCCGGGAGGGCCGCAGCCCGGTGCCGATGCACTGCGACATCGTCGTCGGCAGGCGGGAGGGGGTGGTCGAGGCCGTGGGCGGAAATCTCGGCGATGCCGTGCGGATGAGCCTGCTGCCGGCCGACCCGGCCGGGCGGCTGTACCAGCGCGCGCCGCCCGAGGCGCCGGAGATGCCGGCGTGGTTCGTCGTGTTCGAGAACCGCGCCGGCCAGCAGCGCTGAGCCGCCCGCCAGGCCGCGACCGCGTGCAGGCGATCCGGAACCCGGGCGCCGGTCAGAGATCGGCCAGATGGGCCGCGACCGCGGCCTCGTTCCACTCCAGTCCGAGGCCGGGGCGATCGGGGATCTCCAGCAGGCCGCCCCGTACCTCGTAGGGACGTTCGAGAATCGGGTCGGCCCAGTCCTGCCATTCGAGCCAATGCGCGGTCTCGGTCACGCGCATCACGTGCGCGGCCACCTCCGGATACAGGTGCGTGGACATCGGCACGCCGCCCACCCCGGCGATCGCCGCGGCGCGCAGCCAGCCCGTGACCCCGCCGATCCGCATGAAGTCGGGCATCACCAAGTCGCAGGCGCCGAGCCGCAAGGCCCGGTGCAGATCCCGCGGGCCGTAGAAGTTCTCGCCGATCTGGATCGGTGTTCGGAGGTCGGTCGCGAGCCGCGCATGCCCGTCGAGGTCGTCATACACGAGCGGCTCCTCGATCCACGCAAGCCCACGGTCGTCGAGCGCACGGCAGCGGTCCATGGCTTCGGCGAGGTCCAGGCCCTGGTTGAAGTCCACCATCAGGGCGATGTCGTCGCCGACGGCGTTCCGCACCGCGTCCAGGGCGGCGAGGTCGTCGCGCGCGCGGGCACGCCCGAGCCGCAGCTTCAGCCCCGCGAAGCCGCCCTCGTCGCGGAGTGCGATCGCCTCCTCGCCCAGCGCCTCCGGGTCGTTCAGCCACAGCCCGCCGCTGTTGTAGGCCCGCACCGGCCCGACCGAGCCGCCGAGCAGCACGCAGAGCGGAACCCCTGCCGCCTTCGCCAGCGCGTCCCACGCGGCCATGTCGAGGCCGGAGACGGCGATCAGCGACATGCCCTGATAGCCGACGAAATGGAGCGACTTGCGCGCCAAGCCGAACAGGTCGACCGGGGCGAGGCGCTGACCGGCGAGCGCCGCGCCGAGGTCGTGCAGCGCGGGCACGAGATAGCGCATCGTCCGCACCGTATAGGGTTCGAGATAGGCCCGGCCGACGACGCCCTCCTCGGTGTGCAGGTCGATCAGGATGAGCGGCCAGTCGGTGATGGTGGCGATGCGCGCGACCACCGGGCGTCTCAGCCTGAGAATGACGGGCCGGGCGGTGATCGCCCTGAGTGTCAGCGTTGCCGGCGCCATCGGCTGGACCTCCCGTGAACGATCACCGGGGGTGGCGGGCAAGTCTCGGTGATCAGACCGGCTGCGTGATCGATCCGGCTACGAACGGCAGGGTAGCCCAGATCGGTACGGTCCCGTCCAGTGGGCTGCACGGACGGCCGGTGCGTCCCGCCCGCTACGCCGCGAAGATCGAGGCTGGCGAGTCGCGGCGCAGTTCGCGCCCGAGCTCGTGCCCGAGCCTGGCCGCATCCTCTGGCCGGCCGACGACCGCGCGCTTCAGCAGGAACGTGCCGTCCTCGGTCGCGACCAGGCCGACCAGACGCAGCGTGCCGTCGGCGCGGATTTCGGCGTGGCCGCCGATGGGGGTGCGGCAGGAGCCGTCGAGGGCGGCGAGCAGCGCGCGCTCCGCCCGGCTGACGGCCGCGGCGTCCGGATCCTCGATGCCGGAGAGGAGGTCATGCAGCTCGGTGTCCTCGGCGCGCACGGTGATGCCGACGATGCCCTGGCCGGCCGCGGGCACCATCATCTCGGGGTCGAGGATGGCGGCCGCCTCGTGCGCCAGCCCGAGCCGGCGCAGCCCGGCGAGCGCCAGCATGGTCGCGTCCATCGCGCCTGACTTCACCTTGTTCAGCCGCGTCTGCACATTGCCGCGGATCAGCGTGATGGAGAGGTCGGGCCGGCGATGCAGCAATTGCGCGGCACGCCGCACCGAAGAGGTGCCGACCACCCCGCCCGGCGGGATCGCGGCCAGCGGGTCGGACGGATCGGCCGGGCCGCAATGCGAGGCGAGGATGAGGGCGTCACGGGCGTCCTCCCGGGCCATGCAGCAGGCGAGCACGATGCCGGGGGGAAGTTCGGTCTCGAGATCCTTCAGGCTGTGCACGGCGAAATCGACCCGCCCGTCCAGCAGCGCCTCGTGGATCTCCTTGGCGAACAGCCCCTTGCCGCCGACCTCGGCGAGGCGGCGGTCCTGGATCCGGTCGCCGGTGGTGGCGATCGCGTGCTCCTCGAACGCCTCCGCCTGGCGCAGCACGGGGCAGAACCCGGTCAGCCGCGCCATGAACAGCCGTGTCTGCATCAGCGCGAGCGGGCTTGCGCGTGTGCCGACGCGCAGCGGCAGCGGGCGGCGGTCGTGGCGTGGCGTGGCGTGGCGGCGGCCGGCGTCGCTCTCGCCGGCTGGGTGGCGTGACATGGCGCGCGTCCCTACAACGCGGCCGACATGGTGGGAAGCGGGCGGATGTCATCCCAGGGTCACGGTGCGGTGCTGGGGATCGAGACCTCGTGCGACGAGACCGCAGCCGCGGTGCTCGATGGCGCGGGCCGCGTGCTGGCCGAGCGGCTCTGGAGCCAGACCGAGGAGCACGCGGCCTATGCCGGGGTAGTGCCGGAGATCGCCGCGCGGGCGCATCTTGCGCGCCTGCCCGCCATGATCGAGGCGGTGCTGGCCGAGGCGGCCGTGTCGCCCTCGGCGGTGGCGGCGACGGCGGGTCCGGGGCTGATCGGCGGGCTGATCGTCGGCGCCAATCTCGGCAAGGGGTTTGCGCTCGCCCGCAGGCTGCCGTTCTACGCCGTGAACCACCTGGAGGCTCATGCGCTGTCGGCGCGACTGCCGGGGCTGGCGGGTGAGGCGCCGACGTTTCCATATCTCACGCTGCTGGTGTCGGGCGGGCACTGCCTGCTGGTCGAGACGCGCGGGCCCGGGGCGCATGCGCTGCTCGGGCGGACGCTGGACGACGCGCCGGGCGAGGCGTTCGACAAGGTGGCGAAGATGCTCGGCCTCGGCTGGCCGGGCGGGCCGGCGCTTGAGCGTCTGGCTGCCGCGGGTGATCCGGATCGGTTCGCGCTGCCGCGGCCGATGCTGGGGCGCGCGGGGTTCGACTTCTCGTTCTCGGGGCTGAAGACCGCGGTGGCGACGATCGTCGCGAGCTATCCCGCCGGGGCGCTGCCGGAGCGCGACGCGGCCGATCTTGCGGCAGGGTTCCAGGCGCGCGTGGCCTGGACGCTCGCGGATCGCGCGCGGCGGGCGATGCGGGCGGCGGCCGGGTGCCACGTGCTGGTGGTGTCCGGGGGCGTGGCGGCAAACGGCGTCGTGCGGGAGGCGTTGCGGGCGACCGCGGAGGCCGAGGGGTTCCGGCTGGCGGTTCCGCCGCCCGCCCTCTGCACCGACAACGCGGTGATGGTGGCCTGGGCGGCGATCGAGCGTCGGCACGCCGGCGATCCGGGCGCCGACCTCGCGGTAGCGCCGCGCCCGCGCTGGGCGCTGTAATCCCCTCCGCACAACGCCTTGACCTTTGTGCGGACGGTGTTGCGCGCGGGGCTGGTGGGGCGGCCGGACCGGCAGCCGGCGCGTCAGCATGCGGGCGGATCCCGGATGGAGGCACCGTTCGGCTGCCCGTATGCTCGGCTCATGAGCGGATTCGCCGGCGTCTTTCCCTACCTCGTGTCCCCCATCGGCCCGGACGGCGCCGTGCTGGAGGCCGAACTCCGTCGCCTGGTCGACCACCTGATCGAGGCGGGCGTCCACGGCCTGACTCCGCTCGGCTCGACCGGCGAGTTCGCGTATCTCGACTGGGCGCAGCGCCGCCGCATCGTCGAGATCGTCGTGGATCAGACCGGCCGCCGCGTGCCCGTGGTCGCCGGCGTTGCTGCCACCACCACGGCCGAGGCCGTGCGCCAGGCGCGCGCATTCGCCGGGGTGGGCGTGGACGGCATTCTCGCGATCCTGGAGGCCTACTTCCCGATCCCGGAGGCGGGCGTGGTCGCGTACTTCACCGCGATCGCCGACGCGACCGACCTGCCGGTCGTGCTCTACACCAACCCGACCTTCCAACGGTCGGACCTGTCGCTCGCGGCGATCGAGATGCTCTCGCGACATCCTCGCATCGGCCTGATCAAGGACGCGTCCACCAACACGGGTCGGCTGCTCTCGATCCTGAACCGCACCGAAGGCCGGCTCGGCGTGTTCGCCGCCTCGGCGCACATCCCGGCCGCGGTGATGATGATCGGCGGTGCGGGATGGATGGCCGGTCCGGCCTGCGCGATCCCCCGCGAGAGCGTGCGCCTTTACGAGCTCTGCCGGTCGGGGCAGTGGGATGCGGCGATGAGCCTGCAACGCGCGCTGTGGCGCGTGAACGAACTGTTTGCCGCCCATTCGCTTGCGGCCTGCATCAAGGGCGCGCTGCAGCTCCAGGGCTTCGCGGTCGGCGATCCGCTGCCGCCCCAGGCGCCGCTCTCGGTCGAGGGGCGCGCGGCGGTGACGGCGGCACTGGCGCTCGCGGCGAAGGCGCTGGCAGAGGCACCGGCCCCCACCAGCGTCAGCCGGTCCCCCCCATGACCCGCGCCTCCAGGCGCAGCGCCTCGTCGTGGATCGCCTCCCAGATGCGCCGCGCGGCCTCGGAATCGAGCCCGCGCTCGTGCGCGCGCCCCGTGACGCGGGTGAGCACGGCGGCGAAGCGTCGCGGCGTCAGCGGCGGGATGCCGTAAGGCTGCTTGAGCCGCGCAGCCTGCGCCACCGCCGCGAAGCGCTGCGCCAACAGATCAACCAGCGCATCGTCCAGCGCATCGATCCGGGTCCGGACCTCGGCGAGGATGGCGTCGCCTTCGTCCACATCACCGTTCATTCCGGCACTCCAACAGAAACCATGACCGGGCGGCCGCAAGGCCCCCCGGACCCCCCGGGAACGACGACCTTGCGGAGGGGGGTCTGGGGGGACCACCGTGGTCCCCCCAGCCTACCGGAAACCCTGGGCCACCACGTAGGTCTCCGCGCTCTCCTTGCGACTGGCCGGCGGCTTTGCATGCCGCACGCTCGCGAAGCGTTGCTTGAGCGCGGCGAGCATCTCCCGCTCGGAGCCGCCCTGGAACACCTTGCAGACGAACCCGCCGCCGGGCGCGAGCACCTGCACCGCCACATCCATCGCCACCTCGGCCAGCGCCATGATGCGCAGGTGATCGGTCGCGGGATGGCCCGTCGTGTTCGGCGCCATGTCCGACAGCACGATATCCGCCTTGCCGCCGAGCGCCGCGACCGCCGCCTCCGCCACCGCCGGATCGGTCAGGTCGCCCCGCAGCACGGTTGCCCCCACGATCGGCTCGATCGGCAGGAGGTCCACCGCCACCACACCCGGTCCGGCGCGCTGCACCGCCACCTGGGTCCAGCCCCCGGGCGCCGCGCCGAGGTCCAGCACGCGCGCGCCCTTGCGCAGCAACTGGAACCGGTCGTCGAGCCCGATCAGCTTGAACGCGGCGCGCGACCGGTACCCCGCCGCCTGGGCCGCGCGCACATAGGGGTCGTTCAACTGGCGGGTCAGCCAGCGGACCGAGGACGGGTCCTTGCGCCGCGCCCCGCGAACCTTGACCGTCAGGCCGCGCCCGCCGCCGCGGCTCATGCCGCCGGCGGGCGATCGGCCGGGAGGTGGCGCGGACGATACGGCCGGCCGTTCGGCCGATCGCGGTCCGTGCGGATCAGCCGGATCAGCATGCCCTCGCGCAGGCCGCGATCGGCCACGGTCACCCGCGCGGCCGGCCACAGTCGCCGGATCGCGGCGAACACCGCGCAGCCCGGCAGCACGAACTCGACCCGCCCGGGCCCCACACACGGGTGTTCGAGCAGCCCCGGCCGGCCCATCGCGCAGAGCGAGGCGAGCGCGTCATCCGCCTCGGTGCCCGTGAGCGTGTGGCCGTCGATCAGCGCGCGCGCGTAGCGCGGCAGGCCGAGGGCGACGCCGGCCAGCGTCGTCACCGTGCCGGAAGTGCCGACGAGGCGCACCCCGCCGCGGCGGATCTCGTCGCCGATGCGGTGGATCTCGTCGAACGGCCGGAACGCGGCGACGGCGTCGTCCACCATCGCGGCGAATCCCTCGCAGGTGAAGGCGCGCTCGCCCCAGCGCTCGGCCAGCGTCACCACGCCGAGCGGCACCGAGGCATAGCCGATCACCTCGGAGGGCGGCTCGTCGCGGCGGCGCGCGCGCAGCCAGGCGAGCTCGGTCGAGCCGCCGCCGATGTCGAACAGCAGCGCGCGGTGCTCGGGCCCGGCCAGCAGCGAGGCGCAGGATTCCACCGCGAGTTCGGCCTCCTCACGCGGGCCGATCACCTCGAAGTCGATCCCCGTCGCCTCGCGCACCCGAGCCAGGAACCCCTCGCCGTTGGACGCCTTCCGGCAAGCCTCGGTCGCGACCGCGCGGACCCGCCGGGCGGGCCGGCGTGCCAGCCGTTCGGCGCACACGGCGATCGCGTCGAGCGCGCGCTCCATTGCCGACTCGCAGAGCTGCCCGGTCGTCGCGAGCCCCTCGCCCAGCCGCACCATGCGCGAGAAGCTGTCGATCACGCGGAAGCCGCGCGTGAGCGGAGTGGCGACCAGCAGGCGGCAGTTGTTGGTGCCGAGATCGAGCGCGGCATAGAGAGGCGGGCCTGCGTTGGTCCGCATATGGGAAAAGCCCGGCATCGCGGCGGTGGGGGTCCTGCGGTCCAGATCCCATGATCGGTCGGCGCGCGCGCGTCGGCAAGCGAATTGCAACAGTCCTGTCGACAATTCCCGGGCGGCGTCCGCGTCAGGCCGAGACCGCGTCGCCAAGGCGCCGGCGCCGGTCCTTCCACATCGAGACGCCGAGCGAGAGGATCATCAGCGCGAAGATCACCAGCGCCGCGGGGTGGTTCAGCACCTCGCGCCAGTCCCCGCCCGCCATCTGGTAGGCGCGCAGCAGTTCGGTCTCGATCAGCCTTCCGAGCAGCACGCCCACCACCACTGCGGCGACCGGGTAGCCGAAGCGCGACAGGAGCCAGCCCAGCACGGCAAAGGCGTAGAGCGTGATCGGCCCGGCATGCGAGCCCTCGATCGCGAAGGCGCCCAGGGTCGCAACCACCAGCACGCAGGGGATCAGGATGCGCAGCGGCAGGCGCACGATCGTCGAGGATGCGAACACGAAGGCCGTGCCGACGAACACCAGCAGCACCGCCTGGGCGAAGTTGGACAGGATGATCGCGTAGACGATGTCGCGGTTCTGGTCGATGAAGCGCGGGCCCCCGACCACGTTGTGCATGGCGAAGGCGGCGAGCAGGATCGCGGTCGCGCCGCCGCCGGGGATGCCGAGCGCCAGCATGGTCGCCATTGCCCCGCCCTCGGAGCTGGAGTTGGCGCTCTCGGAGGCGATCACGCCCTTCGGGTTGCCCTGGCCGAAGGTGCTGGAGTCCTTCGAGGTCCGCCGCGTCTCGGCATAGGAGAGCAGATTGGCGATCGAGGAGCCGACGCCGGGGATCGCGCCGACCATCGCGCCGATCGAGGCGCCGCGCACCAGCACGCCCGGGTGGCGCAGCGCGAGCGCGCCGCCCTGGAGGATGCGGCGCAGGCTGATCTGCCGGTCCTGCTCGGACTCGACCAGGAAGGTGGTGTTGACGAGCCCGAACAGCTGGCTCGCCGCGAGCAGCCCCACCATCGCCGGAATGGTCGGCACGCCGTCGAGCAGCCAGGGCACGCCCATGGTTCCGCGCAGGTAGCCGGCGGTGTTCATGCCGACCGTGCCGATGAGCACGCCCAGCGCCGAGGCGAACAGGCCGCGGCTGATCGAGGCGCCGCCGAGCGAGCCGAGCAGCACCATGCCCCAGACCGCGATCGCGAACATCTCGTAGGGGCCGATCATCAGCACCAGCTCGGCGAGCGGCTGCACCAGCACGAACAGCACCGCATAGCTCGCGAGCACGCCGAGGCAGGAGGCGACCAGCGCCACGCCCAGCGCCTCATTGTGCCTCCCCGCGCGCGCCATCGGGTAGCCGTCGAAGGTGGTGGCAACGGCCGAGGAGGTGCCCGGGATCCCCATCAGCACGGCCGGCACCGAGCCGCCGAACCCCGCGCCGGTATAGACCGAGGTCAGGAAGATGATCGCCGGCAGGAAGTCCATGTAGAGCGTGGCGGGCAGCACCAGCGCCATCGCCATCGACACCGACACCCCTGGCAGCGCGCCGAACACGAGGCCGATCAGCAGTCCGGGGATCACCCAGATCCAGGCGTCCAGCGAGCCTGCCAGCAGCGCGACCGCCGAGCCCGCCGCCGGAAGGTCGATCATCGCGCGCTCACAGGATCACGGTGAGCAGCGGGTAGGGGATCATCGCCTTGAAGGCGAGGACCACCGCCGCCACGAACACCGCGGGGAACAGGGCGAGCATCAGCGGCCGGCGCTCGCCGCCGATCGCGATGACGACCGTCACGAACGCCCAGGCGGCGATGTCGTAGCCGATCCGCTCGACGCCGAGGATGAACAGCCCGAAGGTGCCGACCAGCGCCAGCACCTTCGCCCGCTCAGACCAGGTCTGCGCCGGCGCCTCGCCGCTCCGGTCGCCGCGCAGGCAGGCGAGCGCGATGATCGCCCACAGCACCAGCACCAGGATCGCGGTGGGCTGAAGGAACAGCAGGTTGTGCGGATGGAGCGAGACCTTGCGCGCGTCGATCAGATAGGCGAGTGCGACGGCAGCGAGCGCGGTGACCAGGGCGAGATGGCCCCAGGCGATCCGCCGCTCAGCCGATGGCTGCATCCGACCGTTCCCCCCGCGGTGGCGGCGGGGCCGTCCGGCCCCGCCCGCGCGTCAGGCCTGCTTCAGCAGGTCGACGTATTTCTGCATGGTGCTGAAGGCATTGAGATAGGCGCGGTTCGACGCCTCGGGCCCGTACCACGTCGTGGCCAGCTGCTGGCCCCTCAAAGTCGCAACGCATTCCGGAGCCTTGGTCGCGCGCTCGATCGCCGCCTCGAGCACCTTGTAGCGCTCCGGCTGACGCTCGACGAGGCGGCGCAGCACCACGAAGCCGCGCTGCGAGCCTTCGACGAACTCCGGGGCGATGGTGTTCGCCTTGGCGTGGTCCGCCCAGAGTGCCGCCTCGGGAAAGAAATCAGGATCCTTCTGGTCGGAGAACACCATCAGCGGCTTGATCCGCTCGCGCAGCGGCAGGAAGCCCTCGCCGCCGACGAAGCCGACATCGACATGACCGCCCACGGTCGCGGTGCGCGCCGGGCCGCCGCCATCGGCGTAGGTGACAATGCGCGCGCGGCTGCGGTCGATGCCGTGTCCGGCGAGGAACAGGGCAAGGTTGACGAAGTCGGCCGAGGCGGGTTGCACGCCGAGCGTGAGGCTGCGCGGGTCGCGCTTGAGCGCGGCGACCACGTCGTCGATCGCGTTGATCGGCTTGCTCGAGGCCGTCGCGGCGAGCGTGGCGTCGCGCGAGGGCAGGTTGATCATCCAGAAATCCTCGGCCTTGTACTGCGCGTTCTGCAGCAGGATGGTCTGCGGAATGAATGGCGCGGCCGAGTGCACCATCACCATGTAGCCGTCATCCGGCTGCTGGAGATAGAACATGTTGCCGAGCATCGTGCCGCCGCCGGGACGGTTCACAACCGTAACCGGTTGGCCGAGCTGCCTGGAGAGGAACGGCGCCATCGCGCGCGCGTAGCGGTCGTTGTAGCCACCCGTGGCGAACGGCACGAGGATGGTGATCGGCCGGTCGGGGAATGTCTGGGCGCGGAGCGGCAGCGGGGCGGTCAGCGCCGCCCCGGCGGCGAGGCCGAGCGTGGCGCGGCGCGAGATCGTGGGCTTTCCCGACGTCATCGATGAGGTCCTCCCGTGGGCCGCGGCGAGGCGCGCGGCATTGGCGTCATGCTTGCGCCAATTCTCTACGGGGTCAAAGTGTCAACCGTCAACGGTTGGCGATTCGGCCGCGCTCCCTCATCCCCCGCGGCGCAGAAGACAGGGAACCGCCGCACGCCTGTCAACGGTTGACACTTCGCCGCCCGAGAGGAACCTTGCAGGCCCGATGCCGCCTCCCTGCCTCCTCTGCCCGGCATGAGCGACGCCACCCCACCCGCCCGTCCGGCCTGGCCTGCCGGCGCGCCGACCGCCGACCTGGTGCCGATCGCGCTCGCGCTCGCGCTCGGCCTGGTCGGCGGGGCGATCGCCTGGCGGCTCCGCGTCCCGCTCGCGTGGATGATCGGACCGTTGGTCGTGACCGCCGCGGCGAGCCTCGCCGGCTGGCGGCTCGCCCCGGTGCCGATGGGCCGCGAACTCGGCCAAGCGGTGGTCGGGGTGGCGATCGGGCTGCGGATGACGCCCGCGGTGCTGACGAGGGTCGCCGAACTGACGCCGGCGATCGCGGTGGCGACGGTCGGCGTCATCGCGACCACCACGGCGGCGGCGTTCCTGCTCCGCCCGCTGGGCCGGGTCGATCCGCGCACCGCCTTCTTCGCGACGGCCGCGGCCGGCATGGCCGACATGGCGCTGGTCGCGCGTCGGCATGGCGGCGATGCCGACGCGGTCGCCACCGTGCATGCGATCCGCGTCGCCGGGATCGTGCTGGTGGTGCCGATCCTGGTGGTCGCCTTCGGCAGCGGCGGCGAGGTTGACGACACCCCGCCCGTCGGCGCGCATCCGCTGGCGCTGTTCCCAGTGCTCGCGCTCGCGGTCGGCTGCGCCTATGCGCTGAAGCCGCTCGGCTTCCCCAATCCATGGCTGGTCGGGCCGATGCTCGGCACCGCCGTGTTCGCCGCGATCGATCCGTTCAAGGCCGCGGTGCCGTGGACCGCGCTCGTGCTCGCCCAGCTCGCGATCGGCATCGCGCTGGGGACGCGGTTCAGGCGAGAGAGCCTCGCGCGGCTGCCGCGTGTGGTGTTCGCCGGCACGGTGGTCGCCGCGCTGCTGATCGTCGCCTCGGCGGCCGGGGGGGCGGTGCTGTCGGCGGCGACCGGACTGCCCTTCGCCGTGTCGTTCCTGTCGCTCGCGCCCGCGGGCATCACCGAGATGGTGCTGACCGCGAAGATCATGCGGCTCGACGCGACGGTGGTGACGGCGTTCCAGATCGTGCGCATCGCCCTGATCGCCGCGACGGTGATGGTGATGTTCCGCATCTACGGATGGATCGCGAGGAAGGTGCATGGATCTCCGATATGACGGCCGGCGCGTGCTGGTGGTGGGCGCCTCGGCCGGCATCGGCGCGGCGACCGCGCAGCTGCTCGCCGGGGAGGGCGCCCGCCTGCTGATCGCCGCGCGCGGGCAGACGGGAATCGAGGCGGCGGCGGATCGGATCGCCCGCGCGACGGGCACGCGCCCCGCGACCGCCTCGGCCGACATCACGCAAGGAGGCGAGGCGGAGCGCCTGGTCGCGGTTGCACGCGAGTCCCTCGGCGGACTCGATGCCGTGATCGACTGCGTCGGCGGCTCGATCCGTTCCACCTTCGAGGCGCTGACCGACGAGGACTGGCTCGGCAACTACAGCTTCAACGTCCTCTCGGCCGTGCGCCTGGTGCGCGCCTCGCTGCCGCTGCTGCGGGCAGGCCGCGACCCGGCGATCGTGATTCTCGGCGCCGCTTCGGCGCGCATGCCCTATCCCGGCCAGGTGGTCTCGAACGTGCACAAGGCCGGGCTGCTCGCGCTGGTGAAGACGCTCGCGGGCGAGTTCGCCGGCGACGGCATCCGGGTGAACGCGGTCGCGCCGGGGCGGACGCTGACCCGGCTCTGGACCGAGCGCGCAGACCGGCTCGCTGCCGAGCGCGAGGTGACGCGCGAGGCGATCATCGCCGAGTTCGCGCACGAGATCCCGCTCGGTCGCTTCGGCGACCCGGAGGAGGTCGCGGCGATGGTGGTGTGGCTCGCAAGCCCGCGCGCGGGCTACGTCACCGGCCAGACCGTGAACGTGGACGGTGGGATCGCGCGAGGCTTGCCGTAGCGCGTATCCGCCTCACCCCGCGAACGGCGCCGGCTCGCCGCCGGCGAAGAAGCGCCAGAACGGGTCGTAGACCAGGTCGGGGCGGTGCTCGGCCGGGTAGTGCCCGGTCGGGATCGCCCAGCCGCGCAGGTCCGGCGCCCAGGGCCGCCACGCGTCCAGCACCTTGAAGTGGCGGCCGCAATGGCTGTTCGAGCCCCACAGCACCAGCACCGGGCAGGCGATCGTCTTCCTGCCGAAATCGTCCGAGTCCATCGCGAAATCGACCGACACGGTGGCACGGTAGTCCTCGCACACCGCGTGGATCTGCGCGGGCGTGGTGCAGCGCACGTACTCGGCCATCGCCTCTTCCGAGAAGATCTCGAGCCCCACGCCCTTCTTGTTCAGCTTGTAGCTGATGTAGTAGGGCAAATCGGCGCACAGCAGCGTCTCCGGAAACGGCGCCTTCTGCGCCATGAAGACCCAGTGGTAGCTCTCCAGCGCCCAGCCGAGCGAGACGTTGGTCAGCACGTGGTGTGTCGGCACGATGTCGAGGGCGGCCAGGCGCGTCACGACATCGGGGTGGTCGAGGGCCATGCGGAAGCCGACGCGCGCGCCGCGGTCATGGCCGGCGACCGCGAACCGGTCGAAGCCGAGTTCGCGCATCACCGCGAGATTGTCCTCGGCCATGGCGCGGAACGAGTAGCCGCTGTGATCGCCCCCGCCCTCGGGCTTGTCGCTGTCGCCGTAGCCGCGCAGATCGGTCGCGACCACGGTGAAGCCCTGCGCGAGCGAGGGCGCGATCTTGTGCCAGGAGACCAGCGTCAGCGGATTGCCGTGGATCAGCAGCAGCGGCGGGCCTGCGCCCGCGGTCGCGACGTTGATGCCCACGCCGCCGACGACGATGCGCCGTCGCGCGAAGCCCGGCAGCAGGTCCTTGCCCCAGGGGATCAGCGGCGCGGGCGCGGCGGGGTCGGGGCGCGGCGGACGGACGTCGTCGGGCATCGTGGTCTCCTCCGTTGCCCGCAGCCTTCGACCGGCGCGGGACGGGTGTCAACAGTCGACGATTGACCTTGAAGGCCGCCTCCGCTTCCCTGGCAGCGGCAACGGGAGGGCGCGATGGCGGCTCGGATCGGGTTGATGCTGGGCGACGCGACGGGGATCGGCCCCGAGGTGGCGGTGAAGGCGCTGGCGGCCGGGCCGATACCGGACGCGCGCGTGGTGCTGTTCGCGGACCGGCGTGTGCTCGCGCTCGGCGAGCGCGAGGCCGGGGCGACGCTGCCGGTCCGGCTCTGCAACGGCCTCGACGCGATCGACGACAGCGACCAGACGATCCCGCTGATCGACCTCGCCAACGCCGATCCGGCCGCACTCGGCCGCGGCGCGGTGAACCCGGAATCGGGCCGGATCGTCGGCGAGACGCTCAGCCGCATGATCGACGAGGCGATCGCCGGGCGGCTCGATGCGGTGTGCTTCGCGCCGCTCAACAAGAAGGCGCTGCACGACGGCGGGTTCGCCTATCACGACGAGCACCAGATGTTCGCCGCGCTGACGCGCCACCGGGGCTTCTTCGGCGAGATGAACGTGATCCCGGCCTTCTCGACCTTCCGCGTCACCTCGCATGTGTCGCTGCGCGAGGCGCTGGGGATGATCACGCCCGAGCGCATCACGGCCGCGGTCGAGCTCGCCGACGCCACGCTCACCCGCATGCTCGGCCGCCGGCCGCGCCTCGGCGTCGCCGCGCTCAATCCGCATGCCGGCGAGAACGGGCTGTTCGGCCGCGACGAGATCGAGATGATCACCCCGACGCTGGCGACGATCCGCGCGAACGGCCTTGACTGCACCGGCCCCATCCCGGCGGACGTGATCTTCATCCGCGCGCGCGACGGGGCGTTCGACGGCGTGGTGTCGATGTATCACGACCAGGGCCAGATCGCGACCAAGCTGCTCGGCTTCAACCAGGGTGTCACGGTGACGGCGGGGCTGAACGTGGTGTTCACCACGCCGGCGCACGGCACCGCGTTCGACATCGCCGGCAAGGGTATCGCCGATCCAGGGGCGATGCGCCGAGCGCTGGAGCTGGCCGCGACGCTCGCGCGCCGCGCCGCCTGATCAGATCGCCGCCTCGACGACCCCGATCGCGTCGAGGAAACGCCGCTTGCCGCCGACGATGTGCACCTCGCCGGCCGCGCGCGCGCCCGACGGGTCGCCCTTGCGGATCGCGTCCAGGATCACCCTGTGCTCGGCATTGCTCTCGGCCATCGCACGCGCGCTGAACAACGACTTGCGCCGCGTCAGGTGGCTCTCCTTCACCAGCGCGTCGTACATCTCCTTGGCGCGCGCATTGCCGGCGTAGTCCATCAGCGCGTCGTGGAAGGCGAGGTTGTGCTGGTAATAGGCCTGCGCATCGCCGGCCTCGATCGCGGCATCCATGTCCTCGATCAGTTGGGCGAGCTGCGCGCGCTGCTCGGCGGTCGAGGCGGCGGCGAGCCGGGCGCAGACATAGCCTGTGAGCAGCCCGCGCATCTCGGAGATCTCGAGCGCCTGCTCGACGCTGATCTCGCGCACATAGACGCCACGGTTCACGCGCGCCTCGACCAGTCGTGTCTTCTCGAGCCCGCGCAGCGCCTCGCGCACCGGTCCACGGCTGACCCGCAGCCGCGCGGCCAGGTGCTGCTCGTTGATCCGTTCGCCGGGCGTGAGCTCGCCGGTCAGGATCAGCCGCTCCACTTCGCGCTGCACGAGCGATGTGAGCGACTGGGTGCGCACGATATCGAGCGGCAGCGTATCGAGCATGGAGTGTCCTCTGCCAGCGTCGCCGGCAAAACTCAAACTGTTGACAGTTTACAGCAATTCGGGCCGATGGTAAGCACATACCATCGATCGCAACGCCGGGGACCGTCGTCGCATGCCGACTCCTGCCGCCTCGTACACGCTCGCCGGGCTGCGCGTGCTCGACCTCACCCGCGTGCGCGCGGGCCCGACCTGCGTGCGCCAGCTCGCCGACTGGGGGGCGGATGTCATCAAGGTCGAGATGCCGCCCTCGCTCGAGAGCGGCGAGGGGCTGGGCGGGCCGCGCCACGGGCCCGACTTCCAGAACCTGCACCGCAACAAGCGCAGCCTGACGCTGAACCTGAAGGCGCCCGAGGGGATCGAGATCTTCCGTCGTCTGGTCAGCAAGGCCGACGTGGTGGTGGAGAACTTCCGGCCCGACGTGAAGTCGCGCCTCGGCATCGACTACGAGACGCTGAAGGCGGTGAACCCGCGCATCATCCTCGCCTCGATCTCGGGCTTCGGCCAGGACGGGCCCTACGTGAGCCGCCCCGGCTTCGATCAGATCGCCCAGGGCATGGGCGGGCTCATGTCGATCACCGGCCTGCCCGGCCAGGGCCCGGTGCGCGTCGGCATTCCCGTGGCCGATCTCTGCGCCGGCATCTTCGCCGCCCAGGGCGTCCTGCTGGCACTGATCGAGCGCGAGAAGTCGGGTGAGGGCCAGTGGGTGCAGACCAGCCTGCTCCAGGCGCAGATCTTCATGCTCGACTTCCAGGCCGCGCGCTGGCTGGTCGACAAGGAGGTGCCGAAGCAGGCCGGCAACAACCACCCGACCTCGATCCCCACCGGTGTGTTCCCGACCTCGGACGGGCACATCAACATCGCGGTCGCCGGCGGCCCGATCTGGGAGCGTTTTGCGCGGACCATGGGGCGCGAGGACTGGCTCACCGACCCGCACTACGCCAAGGCGGCCGACCGGTCGAAGAACCGCGACGCGCTGAACGCCGAGATCGCCGAGCTGACCAGGACGAAATCCTCGGCCGACTGGGTGACGCTGCTCAACAAGGCCGGCGTGCCGACGGGGCCGATCTATTCGATCGACCAGATGTTCGCCGATCCGCAGGTGCAGCACCTGAAGATGTCGGCGGCCGTCGACAGCCCCGTGCGCGGGAGGATGGAGCTGGTTGCCCAGCCGATCGTGCTCTCGCGCACCCCCTCCTCGCTCGCCGCCCCGCCGCCCGAGGCCGGCCAGCACACCGACGAGGTGCTCGCCGAGGCGGGGTATACGCCCGCCGAGATCGCCGAGTTCCGTTCCCGCCAGATCGTCTGAAGGACCCGCGCCATGCCCGACGGAGTGCTGCTCAAGACCGACAAGATGCTCGCCCACAAGGCGGACGGCATCGGCACCATGACCTTCAACAACCCCGAGCGGCGCAACGCCGTCTCGATGGAGATGTGGGAGGGGGCGGAAACGATCCTGACCGACTTCCGCGACGACCCGTCGGTGCGCGTGATCGTCGTCACCGGCGCGGGCGACAAGGCGTTCGTGTCGGGCGCGGACATCTCCAAGTTCGAGAGCGAGCGCAACTCGATGGAGGACGTGAAGCGCTACAACGACCAGACCGCGCGCGTCTACGACCTGCTCTACGCGCTGCCCAAGCCGACCCTCGCGCAGATCAAGGGCTACTGCGTCGGCGGTGGTGCTGCCCTCGCGGTGTGCTGCGACCTGCGCATCTGCGGCGAGGACAGCCGCTTCGCCATCCCGGCCGCCAAGCTCGGCCTCGGCTACGGCTTCACGGGCATGAAGCGCCTTGCCGACATCGTCGGGCCCGCCTTCGCCAAGGAGATCCTGTTCACCGCCCGGCTGTTCGACGCCGAGGAGGCGCGCATCATGGGCCTGGTCAACCGGGTGGTGCCGAAGGATCAGGTCGAGACGACGGTGGCGGACTACGCGCGCACGATCTGCGAGAACGCGCCGCTGACGGTGTCGGCGGCGAAGCAGATCCTGAACGAGACGCAGAGGGACGCCGACGCGCGCGACATGGCCAAGGTCGATGCGCTGGTCGCCGGCTGCTTCGCCTCGGACGACTACAAGGAAGGGCGGCGCGCCTTCATGGAGAAGCGCAAGCCGAACTTCCAGGGACGCTGACACCGCACGCGGGTACGGGCGCGGGCAGCGCATCCGGTCCCTCCTCGGGACACCCCTGCGACATGGCCTGATGGGCGTAGAGCGACGCGCGTACGACGACGCGGCGTTCTGCGATCGTCGTTTGGGCGGCTGAAGGCCGGGCGTCAGACGCCCGTCGCCTGTCAGGCGACGAGCCTTTCGGCGCGGCATACGATCGCTCCTTCAACTCCAGCCTAGGGCCCAACGCACGGAATTTTCGACAGTCCCGGAGCGCCGCGCGCCCGAAAAAACCAGTGGGGGACGACGCTCGTCCCCCACACCCCCTGCACCACCTGCGCCACGTCCTGACGCAGACGCCGGCTACACTCCTGTCCACGCCGCGCTCCCGCGCCTCCATCCGCACCCCGCCTGAAACCGACCCCTACGCCGCCAAGACGCTGAGCCCCACCCGCGCCGCCTTCGCCATCACCCCCGGCAACCCTGCCGACAACACCTCCCCGCGCCCCACCACCTCGCCTCCCGCCGGCAACGCCGACACCCGCCCGGCCACCACGCGCAGCGCCAACGCGAAATGCGTGAACACATGCCGCACCTCCCCAGCCGATACCCACTCGGCCCGCGCCGGCGCATGACGCTGCGCCTCCGCCTCGCCCCACACCTCCCCACGCCACGGCGTGCCTGGCAACTCCAGCATCCCCCCCAACAACCCCCGCGCCGGACGCCGCCGCAACAACACCCGCCCGCCCTCGTCCTCCAGCCAGAACGCCACCCCGAACCGCTGCGGCCGCTCGGGCTTCGGAACCTTCCGCGGCAACGACTCCGCCAGCCCCGACGCCAAGCCCGCGCACGCCCTCCGCCACGGACAGAGCGCACAGGCCGGCCGACGCGGCGTGCACACCGTCGCCCCGAGATCGAACAACGCCTGCGCGAAATCCCCCGGACGCGCGCTCGCCGGCGCCTGCGCCCCCACCTCGCGCGCGAGCGCCGCGAGCCGCCCCTTCGCCCCCGGCAGCGGCGCCTCCACCGCGAACACCCTCGCCATCACCCGCTCGACATTGCCGTCCACCGGCACCGCCGGACGGCCGAACGCGATCGCCGCCACCGCCGCCGCCGTGTACGCGCCGACCCCTGGCAGCGTCGCGAGTCCAGCCTCGTCGCACGGAAACCCGCCGCGCTCGGCCACCACCTTCGCCGCCGCGTGCAGGTTGCGCGCCCGCGCGTAGTAGCCGAGTCCGGCCCACTCCTGCGCGACCTGCTCCCAGGGCGCGGCCGCCAGCGCCTCGACCGTCGGGAACCGCGCCAGGAACGCCCCGAACCGAGGCCCCACCGCTGCCACCGTGGTCTGCTGGAGCATCACCTCCGACAGCCAGACCGCATACGGGTCCGCCGGCTCGCCGGGCCGCGCGCGCCAGGGCAGCGCGCGCCGGTGCCGGTCGTACCAGGCGAGCAGGGAAGCGGCGTCGGGATGGACGGTGTTGGAGGGCATGGGCGGCTCGAAACGACCAAGCCGCAGGATGCCCTGCCTGCCCGAGCCGCCCAAGAGCTCTTGGCTATAGCGCGAAGAGAACCATCACCACCGCCCAGAGAGGCGCGCCGGCCAGCAGCACCAGCACTGCCGGTCCGATCGCCGCGAGGAGGACGCCGAAGGCCATGAGCCCGATCGCGGTGACCGTTACCGAGATCGCCGCCTCCACGAGCTCGACCAGGAGAAGCCGAAGCCGTTCGCTCTCCTCGCCGATCCACTGGCTGACGTTCAGGACCATGTCCGCTGTCTCCCTTCCGCTCGCGCAAAGCGCTTCCGTCACCGGTCAGGGCGGCGAGAAACGGGCGCTCCCGCCATTCCCCGAGCCGAGTTTCGGCCCCGCGTCCGTCAGATCCTGTCGTGCGTGCTTCTCCACGGAGCCGCGCGCATATGTTGCGGCAACCGGCACGCTCCGGTCCGATCGACAAGGAAGGCGGCTCGAAGGGATGGCGGGCGTTCACGACGCGCGCGACTCCAACGCGTCGGGAACTGGCCTGATCTCGACGAACCCGACGTCCTGGACTGGCTCAACCCTCTCGAACGCGACGCGTTCGGGATCGGAGCTGATCAAGCCTTGCCGGATCATCATCTCCCGGCCGCGGCAGATGTGCAGCGCATCGCGGAGCGCCTTGCCCGCCGCGATGATCTCCCCGTCGTTGCCTCGATCGTTGGCAAGCCGACGGAGCATGAGCTCGGGGTCGGTCAGCACGGAATGAAGCTGGCTGCGCATCCTCTCGATGGTGCCAACGGTCCCCCGCAACATCTTCTCGGCTGCGTCTCGCTGATTGAGGGCGAGATGCAGCGACGAGGCCGTGTACGTCGCGCGCGAGGCGCTCGCGATGAGGTTTGCGAGTTCGGCTGGGACCGTCAACGCCCACGGCAGACCACAGTGGTCTACTACGTCGACGAGGTGTTGGGCTTGGCTCCGAATCTCGCGCGCCGCCCAATCGGCCCCTTCCATCGCCCCGATCAGCGCGCTGCGCTCGCCATGCCGGTGCGCGGTCACCGCTGCTGTGACGGAGCTTTCGAGGCGATTGAGGGGTGAACTGCGCATGCCCTCAGTGATAAGATCCACCTTCGGCAGGAAGCGCCTCAACATCTCAACCGTGCCGTCAACGCTCCGCTTGATCTCGGCAAGATCGCGCTCAATCCGCCGTAAGCTGAGCGCGGTCGCCGCATTCTGTGCGACCGCAACGACACCGAGAAGCTGCGTGATGCCGATCGCCTGAAGCAGCGGCGCCAATGGGGGAAAGCCATCGAGAACAGTGCGGTCGGCCGGCAGATTCTCCAACCCGCGCAGAATGTAGCGAATCTGCTTGCTTCCGGCCTCACGAACCTGGATGCCGGCCACTTCGAGCTCGCCGGATGCGATGCGGCTGCAGATGTCGCGACCAGCCTCCGCCGTGATCGAAATGATGCTCATGGATGACCTCAATCCCGGAAGGCTGTTGCGGCGCGTTCGTCGCGCAGCCGGCGGCGCGTCAACGCGATGGTCGCGACCACGGGGCGCAGAACGCGATATCCCGGCCCGGCAAGCTCGTAGACAATCCAGAGACTGGACAACGCCGTCACGACCGGTGCGAGAACCGCACCGCCGACGGCAAACGGCAACCCTCTGGCGGCGATCAATCCCAGGAGCTGCGCGCCCGTTACGCCAACGCCCGGCATGGCGACCAGCGCGCCCCGGAGCGGCTCGACGGCGCCACCGAGCTCCTCGATGACTGTCACTCGTTTTTCCGGCGCGAGTTTCTCCCAGTCCTTCAGTACTTTGCGCAGAATGGCGCCCTCGACACGCCATGCAGGCTGGTCCGGGCCACGATCCTGCTTGTCAACGCCGATACTGCGGGCGGTCTCCGCCACGACCTGCCGATAGTTCACTTTCGTCCCGAACTGCCGCTTCAGATCATGACTGCCCCACCACAGGATCTCGTCGGCAATGGCACGGGCATGCGGCTTGAAGTCCGCCTTGTCGGGAAGACGATGCGCAGCATACGCGCGCGGCACCTCTCCGGGCCACCAGGTC